>JAJRVA010000215.1 GCA_024277485.1 Deltaproteobacteria bacterium
GAAAGTACTTCCGTAATGCGGGATCACTGATGAGCTGCTGGACAAAGGCCGCTCCCCGGGCAAGATAAACGGACGTAACGGATTTCTTGACCAGTTCATGGGCCGATGATGGCCCGGAGCTCATAACCATAAAGAGAAATGACGCCACCAGCGCACCCTTCACCAGTCCAAGCAGGAATCCAAGCGCACGGTCAAACCAGCCGGTAAGGGTTACCTGCATGACAAGGCCCAGTACCTTGCCAAGCAGAATCATGGCGATGGCCCCGGCAAGAAACAGCAGACCGAAATTAATGAAAAAAACCGCCTTGGGATTGTCAATATATTTCCCGACGGACTGCATAAGCTCACCGCTCAACCGGCCGGCAAGGACGTAACTCAGGGCCAGGGCCAGGAAAAATGCCAGCTGCCGCATGAAGCCGATCCAGGCGCCGCGGATGACAAAAAGGAGAAAAAGAACAACCACTATAACGTCGAATGAGGTAATATCACTGAGCGAAATCATATACTGCAATTCCCTGAGAATTGATAAAGGATATTTGAGTAAGGGTGCCTTGAAAAATTAGGATTTTCGTTCAAGGTCAAGGCATGCGAAAAAAATTACCACAGGCATATAAGTAATATTCCGAGGATAATTTTTTGAGCATAACGCAGAGATTGGGCGAAAAGACAATTTTTCAGGGTAGCCATAAGAAGCATTATACTGAACCTGTTCAATATGACAAGAAATAGTCCTGAACCGGGCCCGCGATCATCCCTGCTTTCTTTTTTCTCCCTCCGTCAGGAGACCCCGGCACCGGGCTTAAGCTTTGCCTCCTTCATCGGGAACAGGCCCTGCCGCCTGTGTCTTGTCCTGATGAACACGGCCCGGTTCAAAAAAAAACCCGCCCCCGGGAGCCGGCTGGAACATGCCGCCGGTCTGCTCAGCCCTGATGAACTGAAAATATTTCAATCCTTTTCCTTTCCCAAGCGGCAAAGAGAGTGGCTTGGCGGCAGATTAGCGGTAAAATTTGCCGTCCTTCTTCTGCTGGATGAAAAACTCTCTCCGGAACGGTTCGCGGCCATCTCCATCCTGCCTGGAGACAACGGGGAACCGGAGCTGCGCTATCCCGGCGCAATGGGTCCCCTGCCCTGTATCTCCATATCCCACAGCAGTGATTATGCCGTGGGCATGGCCGCGCATGCACCCGCCTGTGGTGTCGATATTCAGAAAATGACGCCGCAGACGAAAAAAGTCGTGTCCCGGTTTGCAAAGCAGGATGAAATCGATCTGCTTGCCGCCTGCACACCTGCCCTGAATACCTTGGAGCAGCTCACTCTTCTCTGGTCAGCCAAGGAGGCGCTGAAAAAAGCATTTCTCGAAGACCAGCCGGTCATTTTCCAGGGAGTTACCCTGCTGAGTCTTACCATTGACAGGCTGCTCTCTCTTCAACTGCAGTTCCCGGGCAATGCCTCCTGTCCGGCAGAGATCCATGCGGCCCTCCTGGATGAGTACGCCCTGGCCTTTACAGTCAACAACCGGGATCATGCCAGAACTCCCTGAAGTGGAAGTAACCCGCTTGGGTCTTCTCCCGGACCTCTCCGGGCGCCGGATCGACAAAGTGTTCTGGAGCGGCAAGCGGCTTCGCGAACCCATGCCCGGAAAGCTGCTCGTGCGTCATATTGAAAAAAACCGTTTGCACACGATCGACCGGCGGGCAAAATTCCTCCTTTTCAGGATGGCAGATGGAAGCACCCTGGTCATGCACCTTGGCATGACCGGCAAGCTCAGCCTTGTCTCCGCCGACGTGCCGGTCACCAGGCATGACCACCTTCGCCTGCTGCTTGACAGCAAGATGGAGATGCGTTTTAATGACGTCCGCCGGTTCGGCAGCATAGATGTCTGGCCGCCTGCGGAGTCTGTTCAGCTCGAAAAGATCTTCAGCCGGAAGATCGGTGTTGAACCGCTGAGTGATGCTTTTCATGCCGGCTATTTACGGGAACAGGCGCAAAAGAGGAGACAACCTGTAAAAAGTTTTCTCATGGACGCACGAAGGGTTGCAGGAATCGGCAATATCTATGCCAATGAGATCCTTTTTGATGCCGGAGTTCACCCACGCACGCCGGTCAACCGGATATCACCTGACGCCTGGAGGAAAATCGCCGCCGCCACCGGAACAATCCTGAGAGAGGCCATCCTGTCCGGCGGCTCGACGATTTCGGACTTCCTCGGCACCAGCGGCAACCCCGGCTACTTCCAGGTCAACTTCAAAGTATACGGCCGGGGAGGAAAAGAATGCAGGTTGTGCTCGGAGCCCATCCATAAAACCGTCATCAACGGACGCGCCTCGTATTTCTGCCCCCGTTGCCAGAAAAAGAACCGATGTTCTTGATAAAAAATATAACAGTTACTAATCTTTTTAATATTATACACAGTTCCACCACGACTCTTGGAGAATTTCATGAACACCTATTATGATCCCCGCGATCTGGACAAGTTCGGCAAAATCGGTGAAGAGGCCCCGGAGGTAGCCCGCAAGTTTTTCGAATATTACGAGGCTGTTTTTGCGGAAGGAGAATTAACGGAACGCGAAAAAGCTCTGATAGCGCTTGCCGTGGCTCATGCTGTCCAGTGCCCATACTGCATCGACGCCTATACCAGCGCCTGCCTTGAAAAAGGGTCGAACAAGGCGGAAATGACCGAGGCTGTTCATGTCGCCTGTGCCATCAGGGGCGGCGCATCACTGGTGCATGGAGTCCAGATGCGGAATGTATGCGAGAAAATTTCACTCTAAATTTTTCAGGGAAAAACAGGTTCTTTGAACAGCTTCCAGAAAATTCTGTCAGACAACGGGCTGACCCTGGACCGGGGCAAAACAACGACCCTACAGGTCAATATCGGCCGGATCTGCAACCTGGCATGTAAACACTGCCACGTTGAAGCCGGCCCGGGCCGCCGTGAAATAATGGATCGCCGGACCATGGATGATGTCATCGCGTTTGCCCGGAGGAACTCTTTTGCCGTTATCGACATCACCGGAGGCGCCCCTGAGCTTGTCCCTGGTATCGCCTACCTGCTGGAAAATCTCGCTCCCCTTGCCCCGCGGATCATGATGCGCTCCAATCTCGTTATCCTGCTTGAGCAGGATAACGGGAAACTGCTGGACCTCTGCCGGCGGCTGAACGTCGCCCTTGTGGCATCTTTTCCGTCAACGAACCGGGGCCAGACAGATGCCCAGCGCGGCGAGGGGGTCTGGGAGAAGAGCATCCGTATGCTGCAGAGACTGAACGAAATCGGCTACGGCAAACCGGGTACCGGGCTTGACCTGTACCTCGTCTCCAACCCGGCCGGCGCCTTTCTTCCGGCGGACCAGTGTACGGCCGAACACAAATTCAAGGCCGACCTGGCCCGGAAATGGGGCATTGAATTCACCTCCCTGTTCACCTTTGCCAATGTCCCTCTCGGCAGGTATAAAAAATGGCTGGAAACATCGGGCAACTACGAAACATACATGGAAAAGCTGCGCCGCAGTTTCAACCCGGCCACAGTATCAGGTCTCATGTGCAGGAACCTGATCAATATCTCCTGGGACGGCGTTCTCTATGACTGCGACTTCAACATGGCGGCAGGGCTCCCCTGGTCGGGCACGCCTGTTCATGTTGTCGAGGTGCGGAAACCGGCAGAAGGTGCTCCGATCATGGCGGATGAGTACTGTTTTTCCTGCACAGCAGGGACGGGCTTTACCTGAGGCGGCTCCATAACCTCCTGAGTTCGGGAGAGAGAAACTGAACAGGCAAAAAGACCGACAAAACGCGACCACGGCCTGATGTTACAGCTTCTTTCCCGCTTGAGGCCAACAAGACATTTAAACATTGTTGACACATGGGCACCAGAGAGGTATATTGAAAGTATCAACAATGTTTAAACAATCAATGACGGATGGAATTATGCGCTTGACAATTAAAAAATGGGGCAACAGCCTTGCAACCAGAATTCCAAAAGCCGTTGTTGAATCCATTGATCTCCAACTTGACCAACAGGTTCATATTGAAGCAGTTAACGGGAAAATCGTTATCACTCCTCTTCAAAAGAAAAAGGACTATAAACTTGCTGACCTTCTCAACCAGTGTAAACCCGAATCAATGAGACTTGATGACGAAGACAGGGCATGGTTGAATGCCGAACCGGCTGGCAAGGAAGCCTGGTAATGGTCAAAAAAAAGTATATTCCAAAACGCGGTGATATTGTATGGACAGATTTTGATCCCGCAGCCGGGCACGAACAAATGGGCAAAAGGCCTGCTCTTGTTCTTTCTCCAATGCCTTTTAACAGAACAATCAGGTTGGCAATGGTCGCACCGATAACAAGCAGGATCAGGGGCCATGGTTTTGAAGTGCTCCTTAATGGTAAGAAGGTTAAAGGCGTTGTACTGTGTCAACAGGTAAAAATGATTGACTTCAAGGAGAGAGGCATCCAGTTTGCCGAAAATGCACCGAAAAACGTGACCAGTGACGCACTGGCCAAGGTCAGGGCAATTGTAACGGAGTAAGGGACTGAATACGGGAGAAAAAAGATCTACCCGAGAGCCCGGCGAATCAAATCCATGGCCTTGTCAACATTTTCGTAACTGTTGAATGCGGACAGGCGGATATACCCCTCACCGCATTTGCCGAAACCGGCCCCCGGGGTGCAGACCACGCCGGCTTCGTTGAGCAGCATGTCAAAAAACTCCCAGGAATCGCGGTCACTCCTGATCCAGACATAGGGTGAATTCTCGCCGCCGACAAACCGGAAACCCAGTTCACGGATCGCACCGGCAATCAGTTCAGCGTTCTTCATGTAATAGTCGACCAGCTCCCGTGTCTGGGTCCTGCCCTCTTCACTGTAGACTGCCTCGGCCGCACGCTGCACGGGATAGGAAACCCCGTTGAACTTGGTGCTGTGCCTGCGGTTCCACAGGGAGTGCAATGCATGCTGTCCGCCCTGGCGGTCATAGACCATGCACTCTTTCGGCACAACCGTACAGGCACACCGGGTGCCGGTAAAACCGGCGCTCTTGGAAAAAGAACGGAACTCCACAGCCACCTGCCGGGCCCCCTCTATCTCGAAGATGGAACGGGGCAGGGAGTCATCACGGATAAAGGCCTCGTAGGCCGCGTCAAAGAGGATCAGGGCCCTGTTGTCTTTCGCGTAATCCACCCATGTCTTGAGCTGCTGTTTCGTGATGGTCGAACCGGTGGGGTTGTTTGGAAAGCAGAGGTAGATAAGATCAACCGCTTCTGAGGGCAGGTCGGGCACATAGTTGTTCTCCAGGGTTGAATCAAGATAGACAACCCCCTGGTAGCGGCCGTCCCCAAAGGCGCCAGTTCGACCGGCCATCACATTGGTATCAAGATACACCGGGTACACCGGATCGGGGATGGCGACCCTGATATCTGTTGAGAACAGTTCCTGGATATTGCCGGTATCACACTTGGCCCCGTCAGAGACAAAGATCTCGTCAGCCGAGATATCCGCTCCCCGGGCCTGGAAATCGTTTTCAGCCATGGCTTCACGCAGAAATTCATACCCCTGCTCCGGGCCATAGCCCCTGAAGGTGCTGTCTGCCGCCATCTCGTCAACAGCCCTGTGAAATGCCTTGATGCAGGCAGGGGGCAGGGCCCTTGTTACATCACCTATCCCAAGCCTGATCACTTCACGGTCCGGGTTCGCCTGTTGAAAGGCTGCGACCCGCTGGGCGATATCGGAGAAAAGATATGATGCCTGCAGTTTCAGATAGTGCTCATTGAGAGTAATCATTTTGTCTATCCTGGATTTTTTAAAATTCGACGATAACACGGTTGCTGAAGTCATACCCGTCATTGGCAAGATCATAGTCCATGCGGCCGGCCTGAATTGAAAAATCAGGTCCGACGATTTCAAGATCCTCCGGGCTGACAGCCATTTTTGTCGCATCATAGTAATGCAGAAGGTCCGTGTACATCTCCTGCTTCAATGCGGGTTTGCGGATGACAACATCATCCATCAGGGTAAGGTGGCGTTTATCAACCTGGTACCTGCCCCGGGAACTCGTGATACGGGTTACCATCCCGTCAACGCTTGTATACACCGCGTCAACATCAAGCATGCCGATATCCTTGTCCGACTCGGCAGTAAACGCGCGCTCGGCATTGACCACCCATTCCACGCGACCCCGGTTGGACATGGTGATGGTCACCGTATCCATGATAAAATTCTGCGGCGGCGGTTTTTCAACCGTGATGGACGCCGGCGGCTTGAAACCTCCCCGCGGCGCCAGAAATGAAGCCACGGCAGGTTTCCACAGGGGACTGGTCAGGAAGAGAACAAGCGGAACAAGCCACAACAGGTTGCGCGGATTTCTGAAAATCATACAAACTTCTTTATAATCGCAGCCAGTTCCCCCCTGGCCTCAAGGATTAACTCGCATACCTCCCGTACCGCACCCCGGCCGCCGCTCCGACTGGTGACGTAGTGGACACCCCGGCGGACCTCGGCCACGGCATTTGCCGGCGCAGCGGCAAAACCGACCCGGCCAAGCAGCTGCAGGTCGAGCCAGTCGTCTCCCATGTATGCGGTCTGCATGGGACGCAGGCCGGACTCGGACAGGATTTGCTCGTAGACATCATGCTTATTGCCTGTACCCTGGAAGACATACTTCATTCTCAAATCCTGTGCCCGGCGGGTTACGGCCTCTGATGTTCTGGCTGTTATGAGACCCACATCAACACCCGCGTCCTGCAGTATCCGCAGGCCCAATCCATCCTGGGTGTTGAACCCCTTGGATTCACCCCCGTCATGCGTATAGGTAATGGTCCCGTCCGTCAGAACACCGTCCACATCGAGCAGGAGCAGCTTCACCTCTTTTGCCCGCGGCAGGGCGGCTTTCCAAGCATCACTTCGCATACGCGGCTCACTTCTCTTCCGTGCCCTTTCAAGCAGGGCCTGGGTCAGCTCACAGTCCGACGGGTACCCGGAAGACCCCATGCCCCGGGCACTGTTTTCTCCACCCACGGGGCGCGGATCCTTGTCACCCATCCATCTCCCCTGTTACAGCCTCCCTGACGGCAAGGAGACTGCGCAACAACCTTTCCGCCTGGTCAAGCGGCCAGCAATTCGGACCATCACACAGGGCCTGGTCCGGATCAGGATGGACCTCCATGAACAGGCCGTCAATGCCTGCCGCCATGGCGGCCCTGGCAAGGGTGGGAATGTACTCGCGCTGCCCGCCCGAGCTCCCGCCTGCCCCGCCGGGCAGCTGTACGCTGTGGGTGGCGTCATACACAACCGGGCAAGCGAAGGAACGCAGAACAGGCAGTGAACGCATATCCACGACCAGGTTATTATAGCCGAAGCTCGAACCACGTTCCGTGAGCAATATCTTTTCCCCGCCGGCCGACCTGACCTTGTCCACCGCGTATTGCATGTCCCATGGAGAGACAAACTGGCCTTTTTTGATATTGACTGTCTTTCCCGACCTGGCCGCCGCGACAAGCAGGTCTGTCTGGCGACACAGAAATGCCGGTATCTGGATCACATCCAGCACCTCTGCAACACGCTCAACCTGGGAGACGGCATGCACATCGGAAATAACCGGCACTCCTATCTCATCCCTGATTCGGGCCAGCAGCCGGAGCCCTCGCTCAAGGCCGGGTCCTCGAAATGAATCCAGCGACGTCCTGTTTGCCTTGTCAAAAGATGCCTTGAAAACATAGGAAATCCCCAGGCGCTCACAGACGCTCTTCATCTCCCCGGCGATCTCCCAGGCAATCTCTTCCGATTCCAGGACACAGGGACCGGCAAGGAGCAAAAGCGGCTGGGCAGGACCGACCAGTATACGATGCCGGCCGGAATTATTGTCATTGATGGTAACAGGCATCATCGCTCGACTTTCATTGCTCCCGGCTCAGCATACTCTTTCAGGCGCCGCTTTAATGCCGCCTCTATGAAGTCCCTGAACAGGGGATGGGGCTGCATGGGCTTGGACTTGAACTCAGGGTGGAACTGGCAGCCTAAAAACCAGGGGTGATCCTGCAGCTCAACTATTTCCACCAGGGTGTCATCGGGAGAGGTTCCGCTGACAACCAGGCCGGCCTTGACCAGCTGCTCCCTGAACATGTTGTTGAACTCATAGCGGTGCCGGTGCCGTTCGCTGATCTCATCCTGCCGATACGCCCTGCGGGCCAGGGTGCCCTCCTTCAGCATACAGGGATAGGCGCCAAGCCTGAGGGTGCCGCCCATGTCTGAAGTTTCATCTCGGATCTCGGTCCGGCCGGTACGAAAATCAAACCACTCTTTCATCAGGTAAATGACCGGAAACGGGGTTGCGGTATCAAGTTCCGTGGAATGCGCCCCCTCCATTGCGGCAATATTCCTGGCAAACTCAACCACTGCCAGCTGCATGCCGAGACAGATACCGAAAAAGGGGATACTTTTTTCCCGGGCCACGGTAATGGCCCGGATTTTCCCTTCCATGCCCCGGCTGCCGAACCCCCCGGGCACCAGGATGCCGTCACAGTCCGCCAGGAGTTCATCGGGATCCCCCTCCTCAAGATCCTCGGCGCTGATATACTTCAGGTCCACCTGGGCGTTATTTGCTATCCCGCCGTGGACCAGGGCCTCATGCAGGCTCTTGTATGATTCCTTGAGCTCAACATACTTGCCTGTAATGCCGATGGTAACCTGGTGTTTCGGGTTCTTGATCCGGTCCACCAGCTCTTCCCAGGGTTTTATGTACGGCGCGCCGGTCCAGATACCCAGTTTTTCAAGGACCCGGTCATCCAGCCCCTCCTCGTGCAGCCGGAGCGGCACCTCGTAGATCGACTCAACATCTATGGCGGTTATGACTGATTCCGGTTCCACGTTGCAGAACAGGGCTATTTTTTTCTTCAGGTCAGCGGTCAGGTGGTTTTCAGTCCGGCAGACCAGGATGTCCGGCTGGATACCGCTGGCCAGGAGTTCCTTCACACTGTGCTGGGTGGGTTTTGTTTTGACCTCACCGGCTGTCTTGATATAGGGCACCAGGGTCAGGTGAACAAACAGGGTGTAATCGCGTCCCAGGTCGCCGCGCAGCTGACGTATCGCCTCGACAAAGGGAAGCCCCTCGATATCACCGATGGTGCCGCCGATCTCGATAATCGCCACATCCACCGTCCCGTCCAGCTGAAGAACCGCCTGTTTTATCTCATCGGTAATATGCGGAATAACCTGGACAGTGCCGCCAAGATACTCTCCCCGCCTCTCTTTCTGAATAACCGAGTAATAAATCCGGCCGGAGGTGTAGTTGTTGACCTGTGCCATGACCGCGTTGGTGTACCGCTCATAATGCCCCATATCCAGGTCGGTCTCAGCGCCGTCATCGGTCACAAAGACCTCGCCGTGCTGAAAAGGGTTCATGGTGCCGGGATCAACATTGATATACGGGTCAAGCTTCTGAAAAGTTACCGTCATGCCGCGGCTCTCAAGCAAGGCCCCCAGGGCGGCAGCGGCAAGCCCCTTTCCCAGGGAGGAAAGGACACCGCCGGTGATGAAAATGAACTTGGTCTTCTTGGTCGGCTTACTCTTCATGAACACTCTCCCGGATTCGCCAAAAGAAAAGGGCAGCTTCACGCTGCCGCATAAACAATATAAAAAAATTATACACCAAACCCTGCCTGATGACAAGTACACCTCATTCTCTTTCCTGCAGGATTTCCGTGTCGGAACGGGAATAGGGAGGGGCACAGCAGCAGAAAATCTTTAATGATTCATTCCGGGTATTTATGATCTTGTGCGAAACACCGGGTAGAATGCATATTGTATCCCCTGCCTGGACGGAAAACTGCTCCTCACCAAGAGTCATCAGGCCTCCTCCCTGGACAAGGTGACAAATCTCTTCTGATACATGGTGCCGGTGCAACTCTGTATCCTTGCCCTCCTCAATAACTGCCAGGGCAAAACTCAGGTTCCTGTTGCCGTGCCTGTCAGGATGCATGAGTTCCTGGATCAATGAACCATCCAGGGTTGTATACTGCACAATATCTTTGATTGACGTTTTCACTGCCTGTTTTTTCCGCGGTCAGCGGCAATTTGTACTGATAGATGACTTCCGGCAATCCGTTATTGTCGGAATCAGGGAGAAACACTGGGTCGCAAAATGCCATTTACCCACCCCTTCCCCTTTGAAAAGTATTTCCCTGGCCTCGACAATCGACCGGGCGGACTGAACCTCCTCGACAGGGATCAGGTTCCTGTCCGACGTTTCAGGATAAAAATAGGCAAACATCATCCCGCAGCCTAACTGCTCCGCATACTTTTTGACATCCTCTATTTCCGGTTCACCGGTATAGGTAAAAAGGCGTATCTTCCCCTGGCCGCCGGGCTCGGTGAACCCTCCTATCCTGCTGAAGGTTACCCCTTCACTCCCCTTATCATATTTACTCTGCACACACCCGGTCAACATTGCCGCCAGAACCACTGCCAGCAGAAATCGCCCCGCTGTTTTTTGTACAATCATCTGGTTTTTCACCATCAATACCCTCTTTGGATGCAATGAAGCCTAGGCCGGAAATCGTGCCGCATGCAATACAACTGCAGGCAGATGAACTTGAATAAAGTCAGAACATGACGGAGGAGCAGGGATTCGAAGCTGCGGGACTGGTTAAAATGTCTATTTATTGCAGCATGTTGCAATATCGACAACTGACTTGCTGACTATCCACTGACTATCGTTTTTTTATGCTTCTGTATCCTTGTCTCTCAGGGACATCGCTTTTTCACTAATTTCCTTAATACTGAAATCGTCAAACATTTCCTGTCGCCACTTTGTGTAATCGAACGGCTCCCTCTGAATAAGCGCAATAAAGCGTTCTGCTTCAACATCGCCAAGATGCTGAGCAAGTATATGGATTCCCTTGGTTTTTATCTCAGTGTCGGTAATCATGCTGTTACCTCCTTGATGAACCCTATGGGGTCTGTGATCTTGATTTCTTTGACGACAGAGGCTTTTATCAGAATTCCATCATCAGTGGTCAGAAAGTAATCAGCCTTTGCCTTGACAGCACAGGCTATATGCAGGGCATCTAATTTTTTGATTCCGTGACGGTGGAACTCAGATGCCACCTTGATAACCTGATTATCTTCTATAATATCACAATACGAGTAGGAACGCCATTTTGCAATCTGCTCAGCTCTTTCTCTAAAGGGATTCCTGCTGTTTTCATAATCCAGAATATATGACCAAACCAGTCTGTACTCGTCTGAACGGATATTTTCCTGTATTTGCAGTTTAGCTTCGGACTCAAGCCGTATCCTGAGTTGTGATTGATCATCAAACGGCCTGTTGAAGCAACAGTTATCGAGATATATTTTCATGCGTTCTCGCTTTTCCGCTCAAGTCGCTCCAAGCTCCGGGCGCTTTGTCACCAGACTTTCACAAGCCTTATTACTGACTATTTACTGACTGTCAACTCCGGAGAGGATGCCAGCATAACATATTGAAACAACTGAATACCGGCGGCTTTCAACTGGCGGAGGAGCAGGGATTCGAACCCTGGGTGGGGTTCCCCCCACAACGGTTTTCGAGACCGTCCCGTTCGACCGCTCCGGCACTCCTCCGTTTTTTCACTTCAACAGTGTGTATTGTTACCCGGATTTCCCTTTCCCGTCAAGGTTGCGCATGGTGGTTGACACAGGATATCCTATCGCATAAGCTCACGATATCAGAGATATATTTTATGTATTCAATCCGACCGACAGGCAAACGCTCATGGATGCAGGAGAAAGTATGAAATACCGCATTGAACACGACACAATGGGAGAAGTTCCGGTTCCCATGGACCGTCTGTGGGGAGCGCAGACCCAGCGGAGCCTGGCAAACTTCCGGATCGGTGAAGAAAAAATGCCTGTTCAGCTGATTCACGCCCTTGTCCACCTGAAAAAGGCGTGCGCCATGGTCAACCATGAGATGGGCCGGCTGGATGATGGGATCATGACCTGTACTGTCAGGGCATGCGACGAAATCCTGCGGGGTGAACACGACAGCGAGTTCCCCCTGTCGGTCTGGCAGACGGGCAGCGGTACCCAGACCAACATGAATGTCAACGAAGTGATCGCCTGCCTGGCCAACAGAAAGCTGTCAGAAGACGGCCTGGAAAACACTGTCCGCATCCACCCCAATGATCATGTCAACATGTCGCAGAGTTCCAATGACGTCTTTCCAGCGGCCATGCATATCGCGGCAATGATCGACCTCGAGGACAACCTGCTTCCGGCTGTTACCCTTCTCTCAGAGACCCTGCATGCCAAGGCCGGCCAGTTCAACCATATCATCAAGATCGGACGGACGCATCTGCAGGACGCCACCCCGTTGACACTTGGTCAGGAAATCGGTGGGTGGGCCGCCATGCTGGACAACAGCATCAACCAGCTGGTGGAATCCCTTGAGCCGCTGCGTGCCCTTGCCATCGGCGGCACCGCCGTGGGCACGGGAATCAATGCTCCGGAAGGATTTGGAGAACAGGTGGCTGAGCATATTTCCAGGCAGACAAAAAAACGTTTCCACTCAGCCCCCAACAAGTTCCATGCACTCACCTCCCATGATGCATTGGTCTGGGCCGGCGGCGCCCTCAAGGCCCTGGCGGCAAACCTGATGAAAATCGCCAATGACGTCCGCTGGCTGGCAAGCGGGCCCAGGTGCGGCCTGGGAGAAATCACCATCCCTGCCAATGAGCCCGGCAGTTCCATCATGCCGGGCAAGGTCAATCCCACCCAGGCCGAGGCTGTTACCATGGTTGCCTGCCAGGTTTTCGGCAATGATACGGCCATAACAGTCGCTGCAAGCCAGGGAAACTTTGAACTCAATGTCTTCAAGCCGGTCATCATCTACAACTTTCTCCAGTCGTCCGGCCTGCTGGCTGATGTGATCCGTTCATTTCATGACAACTGTGTTGTGGGAATTGAACCGGTACTGGAAAAAATCGACCGAAACCTGCACAATTCCCTGATGCTTGTAACAGCGCTCAACCAGCATATCGGGTACGAAAACGCCGCCAGGATCGCCAAAACGGCGCACGCGGAAAACATCACTCTCAAGGAGGCCGCGGTCAGGCTCGGGCTCCTCAGCGGGGAAGAGTTTGACAGCTATGTTGTTGCCGACAAAATGATCCGTCCGGACATATCATGACTGTTTACAACTCGCTGCACGGAGAGCAAAGTGCAGATGTGCCGCCGGCGACACATCCAGTCGCTTGCCAGTTCACCACCTGCAGCTTCCCACTCCAGCCCTCCACCTTCCACCTGAATCAGGGAATAATCCGGACAGCCCCCTTGTCTGCCGAGGCCACAAAATGGGCATAGGCACGTAAGGCGGGAGAAACCGTGCGCTGCCGGTCAGGCGTAAAAGCGGCCTCGCCCCTGGCCTCCTCTTCAGCCCAGCGCCGGGAGATCTCCTCACTGCTTACCTGCAGCATAATGGAGCGTTCAGGGATATTGATCTCCACCGTGTCTCCCGGGCGGACCAGCGCGATACCTCCGCCTGCCGCCGCCTCGGGTGAGACATGCCCGATGGAGAGTCCTGCGGTGCCGCCGGAAAACCGCCCATCGGTGACCAGGGCACACTTCGCGCCAAGATGAATGGACTTCAGGTACGAGGTCGGGTACAGCATTTCCTGCATTCCCGGCCCGCCCCTGGGCCCTTCGTAGAGGATGAACACCACGTCGCCGGCCTTGACCTCCCCGCCCAGGATACCCTCGCAGGCCGCCTCCTGGGAATGGTACACCCTGGCGGTACCGGTGAACTTGAAAATGGATGGATCCACCCCCGCTGTCTTCACGATGCAGCCGTTTTCAGCGATATTCCCGTACAGGACCGCCAGGCCCCCGTCCCTGCTGTAACAATGCGCAAGATCACGGATACATCCGGATTCCCTGTCCAGGTCCAGCTCATCATACATGGTCTGCTGCGACCCCATGACCAGGTTGCGCCCGGTTCCGGCCGGAGCGCTCCTGTAGAGTTTCCGCGCCTCATCGCTCACAGTGGCCCGCCTGACGTCATACCTGTCAAGGGCTTCGGCAAGGGTCAGGCCATCCACCCGGCTGACACCTGTATCGACGAGCCCGGCCCGGTCAAGTTCTCCCAGGATGCCGAGAATTCCACCTGCCCGGTTGACATCTTCGACATGATAGTGCGAACTTGGCGCGACCTTGCAGAGGTTGGGTATTTTCCGGGACAAAGCATCAATATCAGCCATGGCAAAATCAACCCCGGCCTCACCGGCAATGGCCAGCAGATGCAGAACCGTATTGGTGGAGCCGCCCATGGCGATATCCAGGGCCATGGCATTGGTAAATGACGCGCGGCCGGCGATGCTCCGCGGCAGGACCGATCCATCCCCCCGGCCGTACCAGGCATCACACATTGCAACTATGCGCCGGGCCGCGGTCTCGAAAAGGTCCAGCCTGGTTTTATGGGTGGCCACGACCGTCCCGTTTCCCGGCAGGGCCAGCCCTAATGCCTCGTTCAGGCAGTTCATGGAATTGGCCGTGAACATACCGGAACAGGAGCCGCAGGTGGGACAGGCTGCCCGCTCGATCTCGGCGATTTCGTCATCCGACACCTCCGCGTCCCCTGCCATGACCATGGCATCGACCAGGTCGTACCGCTTCTCACCGATGATGCCGGCCTCCATGGGACCTCCGGAAACAAAAACTGCCGGGATATTGAGCCGCATGGCCGCCATCAGCATGCCGGGTGTTATCTTGTCGCAGTTGGATATACAGACCATGGCATCGACCTGGTGGGCATTGCACATGTATTCGACACTGTCGGCAATAAGTTCACGGGAGGGAAGCGAGTAAAGCATGCCGTCATGCCCCATGGCAATGCCGTCATCAATGGCAATGGTATTGAATTCCGCCGCAAAGCAGCCCTGCTCTTCAATGATCTGCTTGACCTGCTGCCCGACCCCGTGCAGGTGGACATGCCCGGGAACCATCTGGGTAAACGAGTTGACAACGGCGACGACCGGCCTGCCGATCTGCTCCTCGCGCATACCGTTGGCTCTCCACAATGCACGGGCTCCAGCCATTCTTCTTCCCTGGGTTGTTACGTTACTGCGCAGAGGAACACTCATACTTCACTCCTTGAAACAGGTAAAATAATAATTTTTTTCTTGTAAAATACTGCCAGTACGAGATAGTACAATAAGAATAAATTCTGTCAATTACGATACAGGTACCGGTATGAAAAAACAGGAGATAGATTACTGGATTTCCGCCATGCTGAACAAGCATGAACGGGTGTCGGACTTGAACATTACCGTCGGCAGACCTCTGCAGGTCGAAAGTGACGGCCTGCTGGTTCCGGTTGACGTCGAGCCGCCGATCACCGCTCTTACTCCTTTCCAGACCGAGGTGTTCGCCCTGAATCTCATCGGACCAAACCAGCGTCTGCTCAGGGATTTCATTACCAAGGGTTCGTGCGATCTCTCCTACTCACTTGGAGACGAGGCGCGTTTCAGGGTCAATGTTTTTCACCAGAAAGGCCATATATCAACCGTACTGCGAAAACTCGAGACAAAGCTTCCCACTATCCGGGATTTCAACTTTCCCGATGCCTTCAACAAGATGGCCAGGGAAAAAAACGGGCTGGTTCTTTTCACCGGCGCCACCGGTACCGGCAAGACAACCAGTATGGCTGCCATTCTCAACAAGATAAACCAGGAGCGGCCGGTACACATCGTGACCCTGGAAGACCCCATCGAGTACATTCATCCTCACAAAAAGGCAACGTTTAACCAGAGGGAGATGGGTGATGATTTTGACGCGTTTTCAAGCGGACTTCGCGCAGCGCTCCGTCAGGCCCCGAAGGTTATCCTGGTTGGTGAGATCCGGGACCGTGAAACTCTTGAGATCGCCCTGACTGCTGCAGAAACCGGCCACGTAGTCTTTTCCTCCCTGCATACCATCGATGCCGGCCAGACCATCAATCGTATCCTTGGCTTTTTCGAACACGAGGAACAGGTTATGATCAGGAACCGCCTTGCCGATACCATCCGCTGGATAGTCAGCCAGCGGCTTCTGCCCAAGGTCGGCGGCGGCCGGATCGCCGCCCTGGAAATCCTCTGTACCAGCCTGCGGGTCAAGGACCTTATCTTAAACGGTGAGACCGAGGACAAGACCTTTTACAATGTCATCAAGGCGGGTTCCACCAGCAACATGCGGACCTTTGACCAGCACCTGATGGAACTCTACCAGCAGGGCCTGATTACCGAAGAATCGGCCATCACCTTCAGTTCGCACCGCAGTGAGATTAAACGCGGCCTGGATACCATCAAGTCCGCCCGGGGCGAACGCACATCGGATATTGATGAATTGCGGATGGAAGAGGAGGAAAAGGATGCTTCCTTTCTTTAACAACAAGACAGGTTCTTTCACTGAAGGAGACAAGACATGATCAGTTCATGCCCTCACTGCAAACAGGCCCTCAAATTAGGCGACACTCAGCAGGCCAAGCTGCAGAAAGCCCTTCAGGCGCTGGAACCGGGAAAAAAACTGACTATCAAGTGCCCATCCTGCGGCAAGGGAATATCGCTCAACGCCAGGGACGCTGCAGGCCCCGGTACTGCGGGCGGCATCAAACCCCCGGCCCCGCCGGACCTGGGCTGGCTGAAAGAAGGGGCCCTCCAGGACGACGACAAGATCGCCGACGTCCCCATGGCCCTTATCCTCCACCAGCGCAACGAAAAGCTTGAAATAGTGCGTGATGCCCTGGAACAGGTCGGCTACCAGATCATTGTTGCCGAGAGTGTTGAGCAGGCAATGGAGCGTATGCGTTTTGTCAGTTTTGCCTGTGTTGTCCTGCACTCGAAATTTGAGGGTCCGGACCTGGAGCAATCAAAATTCCATCAATACATGTGCGACATGGCCATGCAGAGGCGGCGCTACCTTTTCTATATCCTCATCGGCCCCGAATTCCATACCCTGTATAACCTGCAGGCCCTGGCCTATAGCGCAAATCTCGTTGTCAACGAGGATGACCTCTATCACATGGGTGTGGCCATGCGCAAGGCCATACCACAGTATGAAGAGCTTTTCGGGCCTTTTATGGAAGAATTGACCTCATCCGGCAAGAGCTGATTTCCACCCACAGCGTTACACATTTCCCTTATTTTCTGTAAAAAAAGTCAGGTTTTCAGGACGAAACTGTTGTTTTTACCTGGCGACTCTGTTAATAGGAGTTTTTTTAGATCACTGTCATGTGATGGCAGTGAAAGACTGCCCGACAAGTCTTTTTAACCATTAACCTTAACAACTGAAAACGGTCGCCTCCGGCTGACCGGCAAAGGAACAGAAACCCATGACTGAAAATGGAACACAGCCCGCGCAGGCGGCAGAAAACAATGACAGCGAAGAGATGAGCTTTGCTGAACTTTTTGAGCAGGAAAACCACAACACCGTCATCAATGTTGGAGAAGTTGCCAATGGAACGGTTGTCGGCATAGATAACGACATGGTTCTCATCGATGTCGGTGACAAGGCGGAAAGCTACATTTCCCTTTCCGAATTCCGCCATGAAGATCCTGACCGCGAAATTAACATTGGTGATGAATTTGAAGTTTTCATAGAACGCCGTAAAGACGAAGGCGGACTGCAGCTCTCCCGCGAAAAAGCCATTGCCATTAAAGTGTGGGAAGCAATAGCACAGATCCAGGAAGAAGACGGTACTATTGAAGGACGCATAGAAAGCCGTGTCAAGGGCGGCATGTCGGTTGACGTCGGTGTGCCGGCATTTCTCCCCTACTCCCAGATAGACCTGCGCCCGGTCAAGGACCTGGATGCCCTCATCGGGCAGACTTTTGACTTCAAAGTCCTCAAGTTTAACCGTAAACGCAACAACGTCGTTATCTCCCGGAGGGCAATACTTGAAGAACAGCGTGCCGAACTGCGGGACAAGATGCGGAACTCGCTCGAAGAGGGACAGACAATTGTCGGCGCCATTACCAATATCACTGATTACGGCCTGTTCATTGACCTCGGCGGCATGGATGGTCTCTGTCATATCACGGACCTGTCCTGGGGCCGGGTCTCTCATCCCTCCAAACTCTACAGTGTCGGGGATGAGATTGAGGTCAAGGTACTGAAATACGATAGAGATTCAGACCGGGTCTCTCTCGGCGTCAAGCAGCTTAAGGAGGATCCATGGGCGCTGGTCCCGGAACAGTATCCCATCGGCGCAAGTGTAACCGGCAAGGTTGTTTCCATTACCGATTACGGTGTTTTCGTCGAACTCGAAGAAGGTGTCGAAGGACTGGTCCATATCTCTGAAATGAGCTGGTCGAAAAAACCGCGTCATCCATCCAAGATTGTCTCGGTCGGCGAGGATATTGAAATCAAGGTTCTCAAGGTTGAAGCAGAGACCAAGCGTATCTCCCTGGGCATGAAACAGCTCCAGCCCAATCCATGGGATGTGGTCGAGGAAAGCTACCCGGTCGGCTCCGTTATCGAAGGGAAGATCAAAAACATCACCGATTTCGGTGTCTTTATCGGTATCGAAGAGGGTATTGACGGGCTTATCCATGTCTCGGACCTCTCCTGGACCGAACGGATCAAGCATCCTTCTGAAAA
>JAJRVA010000216.1 GCA_024277485.1 Deltaproteobacteria bacterium
AGGGAACCGGGGTTGACAACAGCCATCTCCTCATCATCAAGGAATATAACCTGACGTGTATAGGGCAGCAGCGCCGGGATATCCGAAGCAATGTATCCTGCCTCATCGTCAACGCCCAGCACCAGCGGACTGTGGTTTCTTGCCGCCACGAGTGTCCGGGGCAGGCGTGACCAGGACACACCAAGCGCGTAGGAACCTTCGACCCTTTCAAGCGCCCTGCGCACAGCCCCGGGCAGGTCATCCTCAAGATATTCCTCTATGAGATGGGCCAGGACCTCGGTGTCTGTTTCCGATGAAAAAGAATGGCCTTTTTCCTGCAGCTCCTGCCGGAGTGAACTGTAATTTTCAATTATGCCGTTGTGGACAACCACCAGCTCCCCGCTGCAGTCACTGTGAGGGTGGGCGTTATCCTCGGTCGGGGCGCCATGGGTGGCCCAGCGGGTATGTCCCAGGCCGATAAAGCTTGAGACGCCGATATGGCCATCAACTGCAGATGCCAGGTTGTCAAGTTTTCCCCGGGCCCGGTACTTGACCAGCTTGCCGTCAAGATGATACACCAGACCGGCGGAATCATATCCCCTGTACTCCAGGCGCCGGAGGCCCTCAAGCAAAACAGGAACGACTCTCCTGGTCCCTGTGTACCCTACAATTCCACACATAATCACCCCCCTGAAACTCTTCCTGTCCCCTGTGTTCATGAAAAGATGACACTAACCGGAGATACAGTCTTCAAAATGGTATAAGGTAGCACAAGAAAATAGAGATTTGCACTGAAATTACACTTTCACCTCTCCTTCCCGGAAAAATTTCTCTCTGACAAGTTGACATCTTCATTCGAGAAATCACTTTGCTCTGAAGAAAAAAATATGTATCATTATAAAAAGATTCAATTTATGGACTTATATATGGACGAACGAACACAACTCAAAGAAATTCTGCTGCGAAAATCATATCGTGAAGGTACCTTCACCCTGACATCAGGCCAGAGTTCCGATTTTTATATCGACGGCAAACAGACTACTCTGTCCGCTGAAGGTGCTTATCTCTGCGGCCGGCTCCTCTACCGGCTTATCAGGCAGCATCCTGAAAAAATAAACGGCGTCGGCGGTATGACTCTTGGTGCAGACCCTTTGGTTACCGCGGTATCAGTGGTCAGTTATCTTGAAAATGATCCCATCCCGGCATTTATAGTCCGGAAGAAATCAAAGGGGCACGGGACGGACAACTTCATCGAGGGAAAAAACAACCTCGAACCCGGAGGACTGGTGGCCCTGGTGGAAGATGTGGTCACCACCGGCGGGACCCTTGTCAAGGTCATTGAACGGGTGGAAAATGAAGGTTTCAAGGTCGGTCTTGTCGCCACCGTAGTTGACCGGCAGGAGGGAGGTGCGACAGCACTTGCAGCCCTGGGTTATCCACTGGCGGCTATATTTACCAGGGAACAGCTGGTCGGCTGACTCTGGGTGCGAAGGGTGGAGAGTGAGGTGTGAGGAGTGAAATGCGATAAGTGCGGCCACAGACTTGAGATCAGTCGACGGTGTCGGCAGGTACGGCTGCAATGTACCGGCTGCCGCAGGGAATACCGGATTCATGAGGTAGCTTCAAAACTTGACCTTGAAACAGAAGAACTCCTGGCACAATACACGAGTATTATCTATGACTGAAACAACCGAAACAATGAAGGCGTATGTGCAAGGTGACGACTGTATCACCATCAGGTGCCCTGACTGTAACCAGCCGGCCTGTATCAAGGTTGAAAGTTTTCGTAATAAATGTAATACGCTCCGTGTCCGCTGCACCTGTAAAACCGTCTTCAAGGTCAAGGTGGACTACCGGCGTTTCTACCGGAAACCGACTCGAATTCCAGGCAGCTATATCCCGACCAGTCAGCCGTGCCCGGGAGGAGAGGAAATTCTCATTATAAACATCTCCAAGGAGGGGATAGGTTTTAAGGTTTTTACCGGACATGGAATCAAACAGGGCGACACCTTGTGGGTCTCGTTCGAGCTTGATGACAGGAAGAAAACCTATCTCCGAAAAAAAGTTCAGGTCCTGTCTATTAACGATGATGTCATCGGCTGCCGTTTTTCCGATCCGGACCTCTTTGAAAAGGCTCTTGGATTTTACTTGCAGAACTGATGCCGCGAAAAAAAACTTTCACAAGAAAGCAGTAAAGCTTATGGCCGACCCCGTTGAAACAGTCAATACTTTTGTCCGGGAAGATAATACCGTCACCATTGTCTGTCCTTCCTGCAGTAAGGTTAAGATTGTGTCGGTAGCCTCGTACAGGGAAAAATGTCACTTCCTCAAGGTACGCTGTTCCTGCGGCAGTACCTTCAGGATTCACCTCAATTTCCGCCAGTTTTACCGAAAAACGACAGAGTTGTCTGGGACTTACAGATGTATAAAACCTCCAGGAGGGGGGGGAGGCCCCATGATAGTCCAGGATATTTCCCGGGGAGGCGTAGGGCTCCGTATTGCAGGAATCCACAATCTTCAGGTAGGATATATCCTGACCCTTTCCTTTAATCTTGATGATAAAAAAAATACCCCTTTGAGCAAAGAAGTCTGCATTCAGTCTGTCCACGACAACATTGTCGGCTGCCGTTTTTGCGGTAACCAGCCCTATGAAAAAGAGCTCGGATTTTACATGCAGAGCTGAATATCTCCGGAAAAAACACCTTACAGACCTGTTTTTTTTGCCGGGGATTGTCCGGCAATGGTTTTCTGCAGCATGCTCCATGCCTGTTCAAGAAAAGGGGTCAGAGTTTTTTCATCCAGGGCACAGACCGCCACTCCCCTGGTTTTTGCAATCCGCTGCAGGGTGCTCTCATCTGCCAGGTCAATTTTATTGAACACCCGTAGACAGGGAAGAGTATGGAGTTCAAGTTCCCGCAGCAGTGATTCCACCACCTCAGCCTGTTCCAGGTAAAAGGGGTTTGACACATCTATGACATGCACGAGCAGGTCTGCCTCATGCAGCTCTTCCAGGGTGGACTCGAAAGCCTGAAGCAGTTCAGCTGGAAGGTTGCGGATAAACCCGACCGTGTCGGTAATGATGACTTCCCTTTCCGCAGGAAATCGTAGACGGCGGCTTGTCGGGTCAAGAGTTGCAAACAGCAGGTTCTCCGCCTTGATCTCGCTGTGCGTCAGCGTGTTGAGGAGGGTTGACTTGCCGGCATTGGTATATCCGACCAGTGATATAACGGGAACATCCCTTTTCCTCCTGCGATGCCTCCGATAATAGCGTTCCCGGCCCACGGATTTCAGTTCCCGGGCCAGCCTGGCGATCCGGTCATGTATCCGCCGCCGGTCTATTTCAAGCCGGGTCTCACCCGGTCCCCGCGCACCGATGCCGCCTGTAAGCCTTGACAGGGCGTCGTCCCTGCCTGAAAGACGCGGCAGCAGATACCTCAACTGCGCCATCTCCACCTGGAGCTTCCCTTCACGGGAAAGGGCCCGCCGGGAAAAAATATCCAGTATCAACTGGGTCCTGTCGATAACGCGAAGGTCAGTATGTTCGGTTACCGACCGGACCTGCGACGGGCTGAGTTCCCGGTCAAATATCAGGAGATTGGCGCCAAAATGCAGACTGCGCAGCATAATCTCCATCAACTTGCCCCGGCCGAGAATAAACCGGGGATGAATATTTTTCCGCCGCTGAATGATACGGTCAACAACCATGACATCAGCGGAGCGGGCCAGTTCAGCCAGCTCCTCAAGAGACTCTTCGGCCCGGCTCCGGGACCCGGTGGTTACACTGACCAGGATTGCCAGATCACGGCCCTTCTCCACCTGCTTTATCGGCCGTTTTTTGACGAACTGGTCTTCCAGTTCTTCTATAAACGTCAGGCACGCCACCGACTGCCTGGAAGGATGGACGGCATCGAGCATGGCCCAGTCCCTGCCGTCAACCGGCTGCGGGACAAGATGAGCCGTATACATAAGCTGCGGCAGCCCTACACGCATTGTTATTACCGCCACGAGATCAAGACGCAGGCAGGCCATATCCATGATGTCCTCGTCATTGATACCGGTTCTGCTGAAACAGGTATGGATACAGCGAAGGCCGCGCAAACGCCCGCCCGCCGTCCGTATTGTTGAAAGAGAGGGGATAACGATCCGGTCATGATCCCCGACAATGACAACCTCAATCTTCCCGGAACGATGCACCAGCAGCCCGACCTGCCGGTTAATCTCCATGGAAATGGCGCACAGGGAACGGGCCAGATCACGGCCGATAATCTCATCCGCAGGAATGCTCTTCCTGGCCAGCCGGTCAAGACTGCGCAACTGCCTGCTCTTCAGACCCGATATGTTACCGGTTACATTTGTGATACTTTACTCCCCTCGTAAGAGGCTGCTCATTCAACTCTCAGACTTCCGCAATCCTGTTGAGGTAAAAGATAATGTACGAGCATCAGGCCCGCGTGTTGCCAGACTGAAGACTTTTGAGACGATGAGGCTGTCAGACTGTGAGCGAGAATAGCCCCTGACAGTCTTCAGTCTAAACTGCCGTTGCCGCTTCAAAACGATAAAAAACGTAATTACAGCAAGGTAAACCAACTAAAAAAATGAATCATTAACATGGCGCTGACCCCGGAGTTCGCGGAAAGGGGATAACCTCACGGATATTGGGCATCCCGGCAACAAACTGGATCAGACGTTCAAACCCTAATCCAAAGCCGGCATGGGGGACGGAACCGAAGCGGCGCAGGTCAAGGTACCATTCATAGTCATGACGATTCAGCCTCGCGGTATCCATACGTTCTATAAGCTTCTCGTAGCGTTCTTCACGCTGACTTCCACCCACCAGTTCCCCGATGCCTGGAACCAGAATATCCATGGCGGCAACAGTCCTGCCGTCTTCATTTCTCCGCATGTAAAAGGGTTTTATGGATTCCGGATAATCATACACTATGACGGCATGCTGCAGTATCTCCTCACAGAGATATCGCTCATGCTCGGACTGAAGGTCCATTCCCCAACTGACCGGAAACTCGAACTGTCTTTCCGCCTTGAGCAGATGGTCGACAGCCTCACTGTAGGTCAGCCGGACAAACGGCTTGGTTGCTGTTTTCTGCAGGCGCTGCAGAAGCCCCCTGTCGACAAACCGGCTGAACAGGTCGATTTCCCGGGGACATTCACGCATAACGGTCTGGACAAGATCCCTGATCAGCTCCTCGGCCACATCCATATCGCACTGCAGATCACAAAAAGACATTTCCGGTTCTACCATCCAGAACTCGGCAAGGTGCCGGCTGGTATTGGAATTCTCGGCCCGGAACGTGGGGCCGAATGTATATACCCTGCCAAGGGCCTGGGCATAGATCTCAGCCTGGAGCTGCCCGCTGACGGTCAAACCGGCCCGGCGGCCGAAGAAATCATTGTCGTATCCGCCATCCTGCTTCATCTGCTCCGGTGTCAGGGCGGTAACGGTGAACATCTCCCCAGCCCCTTCACAGTCGCTGGTGGTGATAACCGGGGTATGGACCTGAAAAAAACCGCGGTCCCTGAAAAAACGGTGAATGGCAAAACTGAGGCAGCTCCTGATACGTGCCACAGCTCCAAGGGCATTGGTTCGCGGCCGGAGATGAGGAATTGTCCTCAGGAACTCGAAACTGTGGCGTTTTTTCTGCAGGGGATACTCGTCCGGATCAGCCGGGCCCACGAGTTCAATGGCAGTGGCCCGCAGTTCCACGTCCTGGCCTTTTGCCGGCGACGCCACAAGTGTACCCCGGACGTGCACCGAAGAACCCGTCGTCACGTTCCTGACCGCTGCCTCGAAATCAGCAAGACCGCGGTCCGCTATGACCTGCAGGTTCTCCCGGCAGGAACCGTCATTGACCTCAAAGAAAGAAATAGCACCGGAATCACGCCTGGTCCTTACCCAGCCGTACAACTCGACTTCCCTGTCAAGAGGCTGAGTGGTCAGGATATCTGTAATCTGCTGCTGTAACATTGCAACGTCCTCCCCGGGAGCGGGATCATCTGTCTGTTGCCGCGGGTTTCAACAGATACTCATGGCGTACATTTGCAAGCGCGGCAAAAATATGCGCCCGTGCCCCGGGCATTTGTGTATACATTTTATCAAGGAAAAGGCGGATATCCTTTCTCTTTGTCTGTTCCGACAGGGGACATGGCGAGGGGACCGGTTCAATCCGCAGTCTCGCCGCGATCAGGCACACATCTTCTTTGGTCAGAAACGACAGGGGACGGACCAGGGCCAGCCGGCCGTCGAACAGGTCCTGCCTGGGAACCATGGTGCTGATGTTGCCGGCAAAGCAGAGGTTTATAAAAAATGTCTCGATAATATCGTCCTGGTGATGCCCCAGGGCTACCTTGTTGCACCTTTGCAGGCGGGCCTGTTCAAAAAGCTGCTTCCGCCTCCTGGACGCGCAGGTGTAACAGATTTTTTTTGTTTCCTGGTCCGGGGAAGTCAACTGCGGCTGCGGCCATGCGGTGGGAACGATATCCAGGGGAATATCGAGAAGATCAAGCTGTTTTCGAACGGCACGGGCGGAGGGGCTGTCCTTGTTGCCGTCCGGCTCCATATCGATGTGGACGGGAAGCAGATCATAGGCGATGGGGGCCTTCCGCCGCCAGAAATACAGGAGCCACGCCAGCACCAGGGAGTCGACACCTCCGGAAACCGCGACCAGGACA
>JAJRVA010000217.1 GCA_024277485.1 Deltaproteobacteria bacterium
ACCCGTGATGCGCCCACGCCGACAAACATTTCAACAAAGTCC
Organism: Deltaproteobacteria bacterium; assembly: GCA_024277485.1. Next base: position 43 of record JAJRVA010000217.1, read on the forward strand.
GACCCGCTGATGGTATAAAACGGGACTTCGGCCTCACCGGCAATCGCCTTGGCCAGCAGGGTCTTGCCGGTCCCGGGCGCGCCGGCAAGCAGGACTCCCTTGGGGATACGGCCGCCCAGCTTGGTAAACTTGCCCGGCTCCTTGAGAAAATCAATTATCTCCTCAAGTTCCGCCTTGGACTCGTCAATACCGGCAACATCCTTGAACGTCACCTTGACTTCATCCTCCCCACGCAGCTTGGCCCTGGTCTTGCCAAAGGAGAGCGCCCCCCCCTTGCCGCCGACCTGCATCTGCCGCATGAAAAATATCCATACCCCTATGAGCAGCAGCATGGGGAACCAGGAGACAAATATCGTAAAATACCAGGGGGTTTCCTCCGGCTCTTTGACGGATATATCCACGCCCGACTGCCGCAGCATGGGAATCAGTTCCGTGTCATTCGGAGTGACCGTCACAAACGGCCTGCCGTCCTGTCCGGTCCCCACTATCCTTTCTCCCTGGATAGTGACCCGGTTTATGATGCCGGATTCCACACTTGACCAGAATTCACTGTAGGTCAGCCTGCTGCTTTGGCTCTGGGGTTTATTAAAGACATTGAAGAGCAGAATCATGGTCAGTCCGATCACCAGCCACATGCTCAGGTTTTTGTAAAAAGTATTCAAACAATCCCCCTGAAAGAAGAGTATATGTGTTTCTGTTCAATTATCATCGAGAATAAATAATAATTCTTTTTCCGGCAAAGTCCAGTACAAGTCTCAGAAATCAGCCCTGCGGGGGGGAAAATTCCTGTACAGTCCGCACCCCGACCTCCCTGCTGGACAGGGTGCCAACAGCCTGGGCCATGGACAGAGCGCCGGTGATAGTGGTCGTATAGGGAATATGCAGATCCAGGGCCGCCCGGCGAATGGTATAGGAATCTTCCGTGGTACGGGAGCCGGAGGAGGTATTGATAATCCATTGAACACGGCCGTCCTGCAGCATGTCCAGGATGTGGGGCCGGCCCTGGGAAATCTTGTTGACTTTTTCACACTCAATCCCCTCTCGCCTGAGCTTGACCGCGGTACCCCGGGTTGCCAGCAGTTTGAATCCCAGCTGAACAAGCTCACGCGCCACCGGGACAACCGCGTCCTTGTCCCCATGGCGGACACTGACGAACACCCGGCCGGAAACCGGCAGCTGCTGCCCCGCCGCCTGCTGGGACTTGGCCACCGCAAGGCCCGGACTGTAATCGATTCCCATCACCTCGCCGGTGGACTTCATTTCCGGGCCAAGCAGGGTATCGACATTATCAAACCGGTCAAAGGGAAAGACCGCTTCCTTGACAGCCCAGTGATCAATTTTTTTCTCTGTGGTAAAGCCGATCTCCTCGAGACTCATGCCCAGCATCACCTTGGTGGCTATCTTGGCCAGCGGCACCCCGGTCGCCTTGCTGACAAAGGGAACCGTACGGGAGGCGCGCGGATTGACCTCGAGAACATAGAGAGACTCGTCCTTGACCGCATACTGAATATTCATCAGGCCGATAACACCGAGCTCTTCGGCCATGGCCCTGGTCGCCCTGGTTATCTCGTCAATCATGGATTCGGACAGCGTATGCGGAGGCAGGACACAGGCCGAGTCGCCGGAATGGATGCCGGCCTCCTCAATATGCTCCATGATGCCGCCGATCACGGTCATCCTGCCGTCTGAAACCGCATCCACGTCAACTTCGATGGCGTCTTTCAGAAACTTGTCAAGCAGGACCGGATGATCGGACGCGGCTATTCCCGGGATTGCCATGAAATCACGTATGCCCTGTTCATTGTAGACGACCCGCATGTCCCGGCCGCCCAGGACATAGGATGGACGCATGACCACCGGGTAACCGATTTCGCCGGCAACGGCCAGGGCCTCTTCCAGGTTCATGGCCGTATCGTTTTCAGGCTGCCGCAGGCCGAGCTTCTGGAGAAACTGCTGGAACCGTTTTCGGTCTTCGGCCCGGTCAATGGCATCCGGCGGGGTGCCTATTATCCTGACCCCTTTCCTGTCAAGGGGGACGGCCAGGTTGAGCGGAGTCTGGCCACCGAACTGGACGATCACCCCGTCCGGTTTTTCGCTTTCAATGATATCGAGCACATCCTCCCGTGTCAGGGGCTCGAAATACAGCTTGTCAGAGGTGTCGTAATCCGTTGAAACCGTTTCCGGGTTCGAGTTGACCATGATGGACTCTATCCCGATCTCACGCAGGGCGAAAGAGGCGTGGACGCAGCAGTAATCAAACTCGATTCCCTGCCCTATCCTGTTGGGACCGCCACCCAGGATCATGATTTTTTTCCGGTCCGAAATCCTGGCCTCATCCTCCTCTTCATAGGTGGAGTAATAATAGGGGGTATAGGATTCAAACTCTGCCGCACAGGTATCCACCAGCTTGAAGACCGGTTTGAGCCCATTTTTCAGGCGCAGGTCGCGGATATCATCTTCCGAGGTACCGGTCAGGCGGGCTAACTGGAAATCCGAGAAGCCAAGCTGCTTCACCCGGTAAAGATACTCCTTGTCCAGGCCGGCAAACCCCAGCTGCGAAATCTCTTTGCCGGTATCAACAATGTCTTTCAGGTTGGCCAGGAACCAGGGATCAATGCTGCTCAGCTCATATATCCTGTCAATCTCCATGCCCCGGCGCAGCGCTTCAAACAGGTAGGCGACCCTCCTGGAGTTCGGTCTGGTCAGGCCGAGGTAGAGGTCATCCTTGTCCAGCTTTTCCATGTCCTCCCTGCCG
>JAJRVA010000218.1 GCA_024277485.1 Deltaproteobacteria bacterium
GGGAAGCAGCTGACAGCCTGGCTGAAACACTTGGCTCTCTGGTGCCGACAAGCAGGGCCGGCACCATGGAGGATGCAGTCCGTCTGGCAGCCGGGATCGCACAGCCGGGTAATACCGTCCTGCTGGCTCCAGGCTGCGCAAGTTTTGATATGTTTACCGGCTTTGCCCACAGGGGTGAGGCCTTTCGCCAGGCCGTATTCGGCCTGGGCAAGATAAAAGAAGATGTGATGGGGTGACGTGATGATGAAAAAATGCTGTGTTTGCAGAAAAGTCAAGATGGAAGGAAAGTGGCAGAGCGATATACTCATCCTGGCAGACACCCGGATCAGTCATGCCTATTGTCCCTCCTGTTTTACCAAAACCATGGCCCGGATAAAGCGGAGCTTCCCTGCAGCAGCAAATAACCTGTCCCACGGAGGGCGGGAACATGTTGCGTACGGGATATGATATATGCGGGTACTCGTTACCGGGGGGGGGACCGGAGGCCATCTTTTTCCGGGCATTGCCTTTGCGGTTGGAATGCAGAGGCGGGTAAAGGGATGCAGAATTCTTTTTATAGGAACACCCCGGCAGCTGGACCGGAAAACCCTTGCCGGATACGATTTTGAACTGGATGCAATCGAGTGTATGGGCCTGAAAGGTATGGGGATGAGGCACCGGATACAAAGTATCATGCAGCTGCCTTCAGCAGTACTGGAGGCCCGGGAAAAACTGAAAAAGTTCAGCCCGGATCTTGTCTTTGGCGTTGGCGGGTATGTTACCTGGCCGGTCCTTCTTGCAGCTAAAATGGGTGGATACCCGGTCTGTATCCATGAACAGAATTCAGTTCCGGGGATGGCCAACAAAATTCTGGCAAGGATTGCGCACAGGATTTTCATATCCATTCCGTGCAGGTATCCCTTTGCGAAAAAAAGAACAGTCCTGACAGGCAATCCGGTTCGCCGTGAAATCATCGAAGCATCGGCAGCAGAGAGTGAAAAAGAAGCAGGCTGTTTCACTGTTCTTGTCCTGGGCGGCAGCCAGGGAGCGCACCGGGTGAACATGCTGGTTCTTGATGCAGTCGGCAGGCTTGCCGGATTGTGCGGCAGCAGGCTGAAAGTGATCCATCAGACTGGCAAAAAAGATGCAGGCGAGGTACACTCACGCTACCTGGAAATCGGTGTTGATGCAGCAGTCAAAGATTTTTTTCAGGATATGGCCGGTATCTACAGGCAGGCGGACCTGGTCATCTCACGGGCCGGTGCCACGACCCTTGCCGAACTTGCCGTCATGGGCCTGCCCGCTTTGCTGATCCCCTATCCCTATGCCGCTGATGATCACCAGCAGACAAATGCGCTGTATTATGTAGAGGGTGGCGGTGCTGTGGTGTTTCCAGAAAATGAATTGACCGGAGAAAAACTGGCACAGGAGATGCTGGCACTTTTTGAAAACCCCGGGAAGCTGCAGTCGATGGCCGCGAATATGAAAAAAATGGCAAGGCCCGGTGCGACCGGCACGATAATAGATGAATGTCTTGCCCTGGTACAGGGTACAGGCGGCCCTGTACCAGCCTGACATGGGATTATGTATAAAACAAAAAATATACATTTTGTCGGAATAGGCGGTATCGGCATGAGCGGGATAGCCGAACTGCTGCTGAACCTGGGATACAGGGTGAGCGGTTCTGATATGCGGATGTCGGGCATTACCAGACGGCTTGAGCAGTTCGGCGCCACGATCAACCAGGGCCACAGCGGCCAGTGGGTTGAAGGCGCTGATGTCGTGGTCACATCATCGGCCATAAGCCGGTCAAACCCCGAAGTCCAGGCTGCAAAGGAACAGCATGTTCCGGTCATACCCCGGGCCGAGATGTTAGCGGAACTCATGCGCCTGAAAAAATTCGGCATTGCGGTCGCCGGGAGTCATGGCAAAACAAGTACTACTTCCCTGATTTCATGGATGATGCATCAGGCAGGTCTTGATCCAACCGTTGTTATCGGAGGCAAGGTGGATTCACTCGGCGGCAATGCCAAGCTTGGAGAAGGCGAGTTCCTGGTTGCCGAGGCCGATGAAAGCGACGGGTCTTTTCTTAAGCTGGCTCCGGTGATTGAGGTTGTGACCAATATTGACCTTGAGCACCTGGATTACTACCGGGATCTTGAACATATCAAAGACGTTTTTATTCAGTTCATGGACCGGATTCCCTTTTACGGTGCCATAGTTCTCTGTCTTGATGATCCGAACGTCGCATCCCTGCTTCCGCGGATCCAGAGGAGAGTGGTCACCTATGGCCTGACGGAGCAGGCTGATATCCATGCGACGGATATCGTATCCAGGGGACGCGTGAGCGAGTTTACCGTGCGCCGGGGGGACGAGACTCTGGGCAGGGTAACCTTATCGACACCGGGACACCACACGATCTATAACAGTCTGGCGGCAATCGGAGTGGGCCTGGAGCTTGAAATTGACTTTGTCGCTATTGCGGATGCTCTGGCAGGTTTTACCGGAGTCCAGCGGCGGCTTGAGATGAAAGGCGAGTCCTGCGGTATAACAGTGATCGATGATTACGGGCACCATCCCACGGAAATCAGGGCAACGCTTGATGCTGTACGGGACGGCTGGCCTGACAAAAGGCTGATCGTTGTGTTCCAGCCGCATCGGTATTCAAGAACCAGGGCCCTGTTTGATGAGTTCAAGATCGCCTTTCATCGTGCGGACATCCTGATAATAACGGATATTTACGCGGCCAGTGAATCCCCACTGGAAGGTATTACCGGCCAGGCCCTGGTTGATGCCGTGAAACAGCATGGACAGCGAGACGTCCATTATATACCAGATGTGGATGCCCTGCCTGAAGAGTTAAGAAAAATAGCGGTTCCCGGAGACCTGGTCCTGACCCTGGGGGCCGGGAATATTGTCCGGGCCGGCGAGGTGTTGCTTCAACAGCTTGAGAAAAAGACCTGCAGGAACCCGTGAACATGGATCGTCCTGACAGAAAACATACCTCCATAACACCGGACCAGCGTCATGTCCTGGCTGCTTCATGGCCCGGCGCGATGAACTGGGATGTTTCCATGGCTGATTACTGTACACTGAAGGCGGGCGGCAGGGCCGAGGCACTGGCTGTCGTCTCATCACTGCAGGATCTGAAGCAGCTGATCAGCCTGCTCCGGGAGGAGAAGATTTCCTGGAGAGTTATCGGCCGGGGAAGCAATGTTCTGATCAGCAGCAGGGGGTTCGGCGGCGTATTGATCATTCTCGGGGGAAAGTTTTCTTCCGTCAGCAGCAGCACCTCCGGTTCAGGCAACGAGACGCGAGTTGCCGCCGGGGCGGGCTGCTCCGTGTCCCGGCTGGTCGGATTGTGTGCCCGGCAGAGTCTGAGCGGTCTTGAATTCATGTCAGGCATACCGGGCAGTGTCGGTGGCGCAGTCCGGATGAATGCCGGGGCCTGGGGCTGTGAGATCGGCGTGTATATTAACAATGTTTCCTTTCTTGATGCCGGGGGTACATGTCATGCGGTGTCGGGAGGCGATCTTGACTTTTCGTATCGCCGGATGACTCCGAAAGACGAAAACCTGGAAAACGGGGTCATTCTCGGGGTTGAATTTTCACTTTTCCCCGGCAGCCAGAGGGAAATTGTCGAAAAATGCAGGGAATACCAGGCCCGGCGGCGTGAAAAACAGCCTTTGGGAGTTGCTTCGGCAGGGTCATTTTTTAAAAATCCCGAGGGTGATTCAGCCGGCCGTCTCATTGAAGCTGCCGGGCTGAAGGGCATGAAAAAAGGCGATGCCATGGTTTCGATAAAGCATGCAAACTTCATCGTCAATACCGGTGCGGCAACTGCGGATGATATAATTGAGCTTATGAATGAAATCCGACTCAGAGTTTTTGACTTTTCCGGCATCCTGCTCGAGCCTGAAGTGCATGTTTTGTAGGTCAGCGGAGCCAGAGGGAAGAGGATGAAGAAACCGCATAAGGTACAGCAAACAGGTCGTTCTGCCTCAAGGATTGGTCAGGTTTTCTCGGCCCTGCGCAAGGGAGTCAGGCCGAAGAACAAGATGACCAGGAGCCCCATGGCCAGGGTGGACAGGTATCAGCGCTCGCTGCAGCTGAAAAGGCTGCTGCGTGCAGTGAATTTTTTTCTGGCGGCCATCGTGGTGTCTGCCGGTGTAACCTGGTTGTCCTTTCAGCTGCTTGCCGGATCGGATATTTTCCGTATAGCTGCCGTTGAAGTTCAGGGCAACAGGATGGTAAGCGAGCACCAGGTACTGGAAAAGGCCGGGCTCACCCGCGGCAGAAGTATGCTTGATCTCGACATCCGGCAGACAGCGGAGAATGTACGGAGTCTTTCCTGGGTCGATGAGGTTGAGATAAAGCGGCGCTGGCCGTCAACCGTCAAAATCGTGGTTCGTGAGTATACACCTCTTGCCCTGATCAACCTTACAGGTGATGAAAAGAGACATTTATATTATATTGACTCCACTGGGCGGGTTTTTTCCCCGGTTCAGGGGACGACCGACCTTGACTTTCCGGTACTGTCGGGCCGGAACCTGACGGATCATCTGGATGAAATGCGGATAAAGCCCGGTTCCCTTGCTGGTAAAGGTCTGGATTTTCTCAAGCTTGCGGCAAAAAACAACCAGATACTCCCGCTGCAGGCTATATCAGAAGTGCAGATCAGCAAGGAGAAAGGGTTGATAGTGTATATGGTGGATTATCCGTTTCCCATATACCTGGGACACGAAAAGATACGGGAGCGGTATTATCTCCTGGTTCGTGTTCTTGCTCAGCTGTATCGTAAAGACAAGGTCAGGGAAGTGAAGGAAATACGTATGGACTATGCTGAAGACAGAATCATGGTCGCCAGCCTTGGCAATTCCCTGGATCAGTGAGCGTTCGAGAACGGTGCAGATACGCGGTGGCAGCAATGTTGATCATCCTGGTGTGATATCAACGAGTTGCCAGGGCAGTAGATGTGCTGTTATCGGGCGCCCCGCAGGGCGGCGTGGTACATTGACGCGCCATGATATATGGTATATTTTGCTCTTGTATTCACAGTGTAATAAAATAGTCTGTCCCGAAGCTGTTACGGATTCAGGAGCTCATAAAGAGAAGTGGTATGGAAGAAATTGAAATTCAGGAACAGGGTGAACTCGTTGCAGGTCTTGACATAGGCACGACCAAGATATGTGCCATTATCGGAGAGGTCTTTGATGATCATGTCGATGTCATCGGAGTGGGTACGGTCGCGTCGACCGGAATGCGGCAGGGGGTTGTCGTCAACATAGAATCGACAGTCAAGGGTATCCGCGAGGCCATCACTGCTGCCGAGGAGATGGCCGGCTGTGATATTGAGACCGTGTACGTGGGGATTGCCGGTAATCACATCAAGGGATTTAACAGCCCCGGGATCATAGCGATAAACAACCAGGAGATAAAACAGAAGGATATTGAAGCGGTCATCCAGGCGGCCCAGACAGTCAAGATATCCGACAACCAGAAAATTATCCATGTCCTGCCCCAGGAATACATGGTTGACGACCATACCGGCATCCAGAATCCCCTGGGGATGACCGGGGTACGGATGGTCACCAACGTGCATATCGTCACCGCTGATGTAACTTCGCTGCATAACCTGCTGGTGAGCTGCAACCGGGGCGGCCTTCAGGTTGCGGAAATTGTGCTGGAGTCGGTTGCCTCATCGCGGACAGTGCTCAGCAAGGATGAAATGGAACTGGGAGTGGCCCTGGTCGACATCGGCGGAGGAACAACTGACCTGGCCATATTCTGCAACGGCACCATCAAGCATACCTGGGAGCTTGCCCTGGGGGGCAACAGTCTGACCAGTGATCTTTCCGTGGGTTTACGGACCCCCATGCAGGAGGCGGAAAAACTAAAATACCTGTATGGATCGGCCCTGTCCTCCATGATCAAGGAGAATTACGTGGTCGAGGTGCCGACTGTGGGAGACC
>JAJRVA010000219.1 GCA_024277485.1 Deltaproteobacteria bacterium
ATCTTCTGCATGGATAAACTGAAAAAGGAAGATAAACGCTATTCCTGATTCCAGTATTGCTGCCTCAACTTTTCGGGTTGACATATCCACCTGAAATCATGGGGCACCCTCGAGAAAATCAAGTCGAACAGGCTGTAGCTGTTGAGACTGAAGGCTATCAGGAGAAGTTTTTGCTCACAGTCTCATACTCTGCAGCCTGAGCCTGATAATCAAGCGGGTTAAGCTCGCACATATTTCCCTGTTATTGCAACGGGTAATACAAGGCAGAAACTTGCGCCTGAAACAAAAAAACCGGAGGCTCTGCAGGCAACCTCCGGTTTTGAGTCTTCAGAACAACCGCGATACGCGGTCAGATTTCTTTCATTGACGGCACAATCTTGTTGATGACCCAGAAGATAATGAACGGGGTCGCCGCCACCGTCAACGCACCGAACAACCCTTCGCGATAGGTTTCCAGGTTATGCGGGATAAGCGGCAGATCGTAGTTCATGAATCCGGAAAAGGAAAGCGAGAATGCCTGGCCGCCGACAACAACGTTCCAACGCATCATGAACACACCGAACAGGATCAGGCACAGAGAAACAAAAAGGCGCCTGATGGTCAGCTTCGGCATCATCAGCATGATAAACGGCAACAGGTTGCCCAGACCGTACTGGAGGATGAATATCTTGGTGAAGTCTTCCTTGAACATGACCTCGCGCAGAATGTCCCATGACTTCATCTGCGTGTAACCCCGAAAAATAATATCCAGCAGTTCCAGGGTGATGGCAGCTATAAGGAAGCCGATCAGATACCTGCTGGTCTTTTTCATAACATCCATTTCCACACCGGCGATAACGGTGACACTTTCATCGCCCATGCCTTTTTTCAAAATCGCCCTGAACTTTTTCCACTCCATGATGATGATGTAGGTAAGCATACACAGGGCAATACCGGATACTACAGCTGACATGATGAAGATAACCGGCATCAGCGGTGACATCCACAGGGCATTGGCCTTAACCGAACCGAAGATGAAACCCGCATACCCATGCAGGAAGCAGGCCACCGGGATACCGATACCGGCCAGGATGGTCACGGCCTTGTGATCCTTGGCAACCGCCTCATCACTGATGTCGTAGGCACCCAGCGCCAGGATGTGGTACAGGTTGCGCATGAAGACCTCGCCTGAACCTGTCTTTCCTTTCAGGGCTATGGTCTGCTCCACAAAATATTTGCGGTACACAAACCATATCTCGCTGAGAACGATAATGGAATAGGTGGTAAAAACCATGCCGAAGGCGGCAATTGCCGAGGTGAAGTGTGGCGTGAACATGACTTCAATCCCCCGCAGCGGCTGCTGCAGATGCAGCATCAGCGGCATCATCGCCACCGGCAGCAGAGCCAGGGAAAAAACCAGGGCAAATTTGGCAATATCCTTCAGGTCTTTCTGCCCGAACACGTGGTACAGTGAAGAAAGAACAAAGGCCCCGGCAACAAGCCCGGTCATGTAAGGGTACATGACAATGGTCATGCCCCAGTAAATATATTCGTTGGGGTAGACAAAGCCGTGCTTGATGGTCCACTCGGCCCCGTGTACAATTGTCTCGGCCCCCTGTGCTATTGTTGCAGCATCTACCATTTTATCACCTCACTTCACTGTATAGTCCAGGCCGATATAAAAGACCTGGGGCTTGGTTCCGTATTCGTCCTTCAGGACCGCCACCCTTTCATTCATGATAGTCCGGGTGACCGGGTCATCCGGATCTTTCAGGTTGCCGATCTCCCTGGCGCCGAAGGGACAGGCCTGGACACAGGCTGTTTTCATACCCTTGGTAATGCGATGATAGCAGGAGTTGCATTTGTCGGCGACCTTGTACTTGGGGTGAAAATAGCGGACACCATAAGGGCAGGCCATGATACAGTACCCGCAACCGACACACCACTTCCTGTCAATCAGAACCACCCCGTCGGCGGTCTGGTAGGTCGCGCCGACCGGACAGACCTGGACACAGGCGGGAGTCTCACACTGGTTGCAGAGTTTCGGCACGAAAAAGGCCTTGGCAATATCGTCTGGGTTTATCACATCTTCCCGTATCTTGGGACTTGTAAAACCATCCCTTGCTCCCATGGGGGAATCAGCATGGACCTTGTCGTCCCTGGTAATAACATAGCGCTCAACCCAGGTCCTGGTGACACCCGCATCGTAGGGAACTTCATTTTCCTTTTTACATGCCTTGACACAAAAACCACAGCCGACACACTTTGTCGTGTCGACCAGAAACCCCCAGCGTACCTTATCATCTCCGATCGCCGCCTTCAGTTCCGCCGGGTTGAGAAGCTTAAAGGCGGAAAGCGGCAGGCTGGCGGCGATGGCGCCCTTAACCGTATTCTTCAGTAATGTCCTGCGTGAACAACTCATTACGCATCCTCCTTGAATTCAGCAGTGTGGGGATTGTGGCACTGCACACACTCTGAATCTATATTATGCTCATTGGGATCGATTGCCGGCAGGTCAGCCCTGCTCGAATTTTCGTAAGACAGGTCGGCATGACACCGCAGACAAAGCTGCCTGCTCCGGTCAATGGTCATTGTCTCCGGATTTTCCGTGTCCGGGTGGTCCCTGCCCGGGCCGTGACAGTTTTCACACTGAATAATCGTGTGCGGAGAAGACTCAAGGTCTGTGCCCTGATCATCGTGACACTCAACACATACCTCTTTCCCCAGATAACTGACCGCGGGGGTATTTTTCCATTCATCAACATTGCTGGCACGGTGATAGTTGAAAGTAAAACTCTCACCCTGCACGCCGAAATCCCTGGGCACAAGTAAGTACCTGGCCACCAGGATGAGGGCAACAAATGCTATTGCCACCCACAGCGGCCTCAGTACATGATTCTTCATGAAACGCCTCCTTTTCTTCTCCGCTCTTATGGAGAAACAGTAATATGAATATCAAAAAAGGTTGAAACTGATCACAGACATCAGGCGATCGCCTTCCCCCCTCAAAACTTTACAACAATGTAACATGCACGAATTACATTTGTTTTTTTCTCACAAGGAAAATATTCAATTGATTCGGCACAGCACAAAGTGGTATACAATACCTACTGCAAACGTGATATAGATATATACTACACAGTAGTATCGGACACGACGACAGGCGCAAAATTAAAGGGTTTGGATAAATTGTGCAAGCAAAATATAATTTTTCTTGCCGGATCATCTTTGCCGAACCTGAATCAGGAAAATACAGAGCAGGGGAAGAAAAAAACTTATGGGGAACCACGCTGAGAGTCAAATCCAGGGTATTGAGGAGCTGTCTGAACAGGTACAGGAACTGAAAAACAAGGTAGAGCAGCTCTCTGACCGCCTGTCCACGCTTGAAAAACATCCTGTTCAGCCTATCCTTCAAAAGCGACATGAGCAGTCTGCCCAGGAGCATATACAGCCCGATTCACCGTCCTTTATTGACACCAGGGCACTGCTGCCCAGAATTGCCACGGTCTGCTTTCTCCTTGTTGTCGCCCTCATCCTTCGAACAATTACCGACAACCAGATTATCAATGTCAAGGTCGGCTCAATTTTAGGAATGACCTATGCCGCCGTCCTTATTATCCTCGGCTGGCGCCTTTACGGCAAGGGAAGCAGGCTCGCCCCAGTCTTTCCGGGCTGCGGCATCCTCCTTCTCTTTTCCATTGTTCTTGAGACCCATGCCCGTTACGAATCGCTTTCCACCATGGGAGCATACGCCATCCTTTTCATAGCCGGAGCAGTCGTTTTTGCCATGAGCATTCGTTACCGGGCATCAATCCTTGTCTGCCTGGGAGTTCCCGCCACCGTGGCGGTGGCCATGGCCATTGATTTTCCCTATCCGGTATACCCGGTCATCGGCTTTCTGCTGTTATCCGCTGTTCTTGCCGCATCATACGCGTTCAAACAGCAGATGTGCCGCTATCTGCGCTGGTTCACCCTTGTCCTGGCGGCCTCTTTCTGGCTGCTGTGGACGTCAAAAATGAACACGTTGTCCACGTGCTCGGAGCCGGTGGCCGAGATGATGCACCCGGCCTGGTTTTTTCCCATGCTGTTCACCTTCTGGGCTGTTTTCCTTGCCACGGTTGTCCTGAATGTACTCAAGAAAGACCTGCAGCTTGGTTTTTTTGAAAGTATTCTTCCAACCATTACCGCCATTGGTGCGTTTGGCGCAGGACACGTCGCAGTCTGTAACTGGTTTGATAAGGAAATGTGGTATTACCTGACCATGGTCGTCATTGCCACTCTGCATCTCGCCCTTGCATGGTGGATGGCACGACGTGATAAGGAAAAAGCAACAGGAGCCAATGTCTTCATTCTTGCCGGTGCCTGCCTCATCGTCATGACCTCGGCAGCCGTCTTTAAGAACCTGGGCTATATTCTTCCTGTCTGGTCAGGGAGCGCCCTGGTGCTGGCACTGCTCTCCAGCCACCTGAAAAATGAAGGTATCCGGATAACATCGTATGCCCTGCAGATTACCGCCTGTGTTGCAGCCATTTCATCCGGTGCGGTACTGGTGCCCGCGTCCGTACCGCTGGCCACCGGGGTAACCGCCCTCAGCATCTGCCTGTTCAGTCTTGTGCAGTACCGGTGGAGCCGCGCCCATGCCCCGGACCCGACTCACTCTTTCTTCTTTTCCAGGCTGGACAAAAAAGACTACAGCGCCGCCGCACTCCTTGTTACCGGCCTTCTTGGCGGATATTATTTCTCCCAGTTTACCCTGTATGCGACCCTGAGCCAGCTGGCTACTGACTTTGCTCTCCAGTTCCAGAGCGGTCAGTCGCTGATCAT
>JAJRVA010000220.1 GCA_024277485.1 Deltaproteobacteria bacterium
AAGGTATAGGCCAGGGCCGAGGTAACAGCCCCGCCGCCGGCAAGTTTTTCTCTCATTTTGGTTTCCTCAATGGTCTGAACGCCTTTGTCCTTATATGACAGGTAGGCTTTCTCCAATGCAGGCGCTTCCTTTTTGCATTTCTTTCACCAGTGAGAACCGATATTGATGACCAGCGGAGTTTCCAAAAGCTCTGTCCCAGTATAGGTTTTGCCGTCAAGGTCGGTAAAGGTGAAGTCCACTGCCCGGGCTAGCGCCGAAAAAACGGCTGAACATGTATATGCAGATCACCATAAAGACAATGCCGAAGAGCGGCATGAACCACCAACCTCCATACATCATCGGACCCCAATATGTTCCATTCATAGTTGTTACCTCCCGTTTCTGTCGGCTATCTTCAGTGCGGGTATTTGCGCGGAAAAGGTATCGTCAAGACCTGCTATCCGGCATAACTCATCAAGCAGGTCAACAAGTTCGGGTTCGGCAAGACTGTTATAGATAAACGGTCCCTCCCGGCGGGTGGTGATTATTTTTGCACTGCGCAGGGCGCGGAGATGGAACGAGACCAGGGTCTGGGACAGGCCGGTGGCATGGATGATTTCGGTTACCGACAGGGAGTCTCTGCCTATGGCACGGATAATGGCAAGCCGGTTGGCATCACCAAGTATTTTGATGAATTGCGCAAGTTCCTTCACGTGAGCCTTCCCTTATATTTGCAACAGCTTATATGAGTAATTATTGATATAGTAACCACGCCGTTACATATCTGTCAAGTTTCAGTGTCCTGTTTGTGAAAAAAAAAGCCGGACAGCATGCGCTGTCCGGCCTGAGGAAGGGAAAGATTTCTGCCGGCAGGCGTGTTATTTCTTGCCGCCGGTCAGTTTTGTCAGGGCCGCTTCAAGTTTGTCGACTTTTTTCTGCAGCTTCTTGATGGATTTGTTGACCTTGGCAAAGTTGTAGTACTGGACTCCGTTGGGGGCCTCGATGGGGTTGCCGGCGTGCAGGTCGGAGCCGTAAACACGCCACGAGTCATCCCAGTTGGCCGGGTCTTTGAATCCCATCAGCCTGAATTCAAAGTAGGTGAGAGTGGAGCGGGTACCGGTCTGGCAGTAGGCGACAATCCTCTTGTCCTTGTCAAGATCGCCGAATACCTTGGCCACGGATTCAGGAGAAATATAACCGGTAGCCTTCATCTTGCCTGTTTTCTTGTCCTTGACCTTGACCAGGGTATCCAGGTGGGAGACATTGATGGCTGTTGGCACATGGCCTGCCTGAACCGCACGCGCATCCTTGCCGACATATTCTTTTTTGGTCCGTGAATCGATCAGCTGGGTGCCGTTGCCTCCGGCAATCTGTACTATTTCAGCCGTGGTGGCCAGGCGGCTTGCAGCCACATTAGCCTTGAATGTTTTGGCTGGTTTCTGGGTCGGGGTCTTGTCCAGCCTGTTGCCGGCCTTGCGCCATGCATCAAGGCCGCCGTTCAGGACATAGACCTTGTCATGACCTAAATATTCCAGTACCCAGAAGCCGACAGTTGCATCGGTGATGGTTTTCAGGCCGTCATAATAGAAGACAACATTGGTGTCATTACCGATACCAACCTTGCCAAGCAGTTTTTCATACTTGGTGACATCCTGGAAGACCCTCGAAGTCGGATCACGCAGGGCTTTTTTCGCTCTCTTGCCGAGACTGATGGCGCCTGGAATATGACCTTTGACATAATCCTTCAGGTCCCGCGCATCCACAACCACCCAGTCAGGCTTGTCGATATTTGCCTTGACTGTTTCGGCGTCAACAAGGAGACCTGGATTCGCCCACTGCGCAGCTTGTGCGGCCCCTGTAAGTGAAAACAGGAACAAACTCAGAATCAAAAGCTTCACCCAATTTCTTTTCATCATTTACACCTCTCTTGAAAATTTTGCGTCTTTCTTGCAGGAGAAATTGTGAATGATTTTTTCATTCATCAGTCTCAGTGCTGCCGCTCTTGTGTACGAGAGGATATAGCAATATACGTACCAAGGTGTTTTCTCCTGTAAATACACGACAATTGGTGTGGTATGGCCGGAAAGCTGTCCCAAACGGGACAGCCCGGGGTGTGGTTATGGCCGCGACAGGACAGAAACCTGTTCATAAAACCAGGGCTTGCAACTCTTTGCAGGAAGAAGGATAATTGACCTGTGAAGTACCGCATGTCAGTGATAGTTCCGAACCGGAACGGTGCAGAAACAATCGGACTGTGCCTGGAAGCATTGTTTGGCTCGGAGCATGATTCCTTTGAGGTGGTCGTGGTTGACGACTCTTCCACGGACAGCTCTGTTGCAGTTATTGAGCAGTTCCCCTGCACGCTCATCAGGCTTGCGGAACATTGCGGTGCAGCCGCGGCACGCAACAGGGGGGCGCAAAAGAGTCGCGGCAGGGTTCTTTTTTTTATTGATGGCGACTGCCTGGTGCGGAAAGATACACTTGCAACTGTTGAGAAGGCATACGCAAAGTGGGGGCCGGAGGCGGTTATCGGCGGGACCTACACCCGTCATCCCCATGATCAGAATTTTTTCAGCATGTTTCAGTCTGTCTTTATTCATTCCTGTGAGCTGAAAAACACCCTGCAGCCTGATTATATTGCCGCCCATGCCATGGTTATTTCTGCAGATGTGTTCCGGGTAACGGGTGGCTTTCCGGAAAATTTTCAGCCCATCATAGAAGACGTGGAGTACAGCCATCGGCTGCGGCGGCAGGGGTACAGGCTGGTTATGGAGCCGGACATACAGGTGCGGCACATCTTTCATTTCAGGTCCCTGGCGGATTCCATGCGAAACGGTTTTCGCAAGAGTAAATACTGGACCATCTATTCCCTTGCCAACAGGGACCTGCTGGCCGACTCCGGAACTGCCTCCCAGGGATTGAAGATAAACACCCTTGTTTTCTGCCTGATCTTGATTTCTGTTCCGGCTGCCGCATTTTTTTCAGCGCCACCCCTTCTTTTTCTCACCGGGGCATTGCTGCTGCTGAATATATTCGTCAACAGGCGGTTGTTTGTCCTCTTTTACAGGACCGGGGGCCTGTCTTTCATGTCCGGGGCAGTGATCTATTACATGCTGGTGTATCCCCTTGCCGTTGCGGCAGGGGCGTCAGCGGGCCTGTTCAAGGCCCTTTCCGGCACCCGGCCTGAAGTTGCACCAGAGTCATGACCTATTCACTTTTTCGGCATATTGACTCGGTTTTCTGGAAAAGACAGCCCATCCAGTTGACATTTTTCCTCACCCGCAGGTGCAACGCCCGCTGCCCCTTCTGTTTTTATCTCTCCACGGATGCTGTACAGAGGGATGATGTGCCGGAATTGTCGCTCCTGGAAATAGAGAAAATGGCATCATCCCTGGGAAGACTTCTCTGGCTTGCCTTTTCAGGCGGAGAGATTTTCTTGAGGGATGACCTGGTTGACGTGGTCAAGGTTTTTTACCGGCGCAACCGGCCCGCGATTATTCTCCTGCCCACAAATGGGCTCCTTCCTGACGTCATCTATCGCAAAACATCCGCAATCCTTGCGAGCTGTCCAAAAAGTGTTGTGACGGTCAAGCTGTCCCTTGACGGCCCTGGACCGCTGCACGACTCCCTGCGGGGTGTTGCCGGCGCCTTCGCAAAAACGCATGAAACATACCAGCTCCTTGCAGGGCTTGCTGCAAAGTATGATAATTTCGAGCTGGGCATGAACACGGTATTTTGCGCGGCCAACCAGGACAGCATGGAGGAGATCATAGCGCATGTCAACAAACTGGATGGGATCAAGACCCATACGGTTTCCCTGATCAGGGGAGATGTGCGTGACAGTGATTTGAAAAATGTCGATCTGCAGAAGTACCGGCAGACAATTTCCATGCTGGAGGCCAACCTGAAAAGCAGGCAGGCTGCCAGGTACCGCTTCAGGGGGGCCAGGCTCAAGTCGGCCCAGGATATTGTGCAGCGGCGCTTGATTCACCAGGTCAGGGTTGAGCGAAGACAGGTTGTCCCGTGCTACGCGGGGCAGTTGACCCTGGTGGTAACCGAAACAGGAGACGTGTATCCCTGTGAATCGTTTGCCCGGAAACTGGGCAATATCAGGGAGGCCGGCTGTGATCTACGGCAGATTCTGCGATCCGGGCCGGCAACAGAGGCCGTTGCTGCAATTCAGAAGGACGGTTGTTTCTGCACCCACGAGTGTTACATGATGATGAATATTCTTTTCAATGCCAGGATATACCCGGCCCTGTTGAAAGAATTTCTGGCCTTGAAGGGCGGAGGTTAGAGGACACAGTTTTTCATGGAAGGATTTTCGATGTGATGATAATCCCCCCTGGCCAGCCTGGACGCGTCTACAATGATGTCCCGGACATCCCTGTTGAAGCCGATAATGCTCAGGATTTCCCGGAACAGCCGCACGGCGAATCGTTTCAGTACCCTGAACTCATCAAAACAGAACGAAGATCCCTTGTCGCGCAGTAAGGAAACAACCTGCTCCGCCACATTTTCCCCCTGTAAGCCGTACGCTTTTTTCGCGTACAGGATCACGTCGGCTTTGGTCAGGGGAACCAGCCCCCGGGACGGCAGGGTAACATAGAACATGCGCATGATCAGCTTGGCAAACATGTAGGCAGGCTGCAGTCCTTCACAACCGCCATTCTTCCTGCGACAGGTCGGGGAACAGCCCCTCTGCCGCATTTCTTTCTGCAGTTTTTTCAGCATTTCATAGTATGGGGTGGCAATGTTTTCATGCAGACAGGTGGTGTAATATTCCTTTTCCGGCAGCAGGGGGAACCGCCTGTTGCGCAGCAGCAGTACATAGCCGTCATCCTTGACAACCACCCCGTGCCGAATGGAGTGCGCGAATGGAGAGGATATCTCGAAAAGCCTTTGCACCTGTTCCGCGGTGAGGACGGTGTACTCAAAATGTATATCCTGCCCGCCGCTCATCGAGTCCTCAATTTCTTTTTCTATAACTGCTTCGCTGACCTGGGTGTGCCCGGCTGTGGTGGTGATAATGACAATGTCAATGTCGGATGATCCTGTATGGGCATTGTAGGCAGTGCTGCCGACCACCACGATGCTGTGGATGGACCTGTAGCAGGGCTCAAGGAAGGAGAGCCTGCCGGTAATTCTTTCTTTTATGGCAGGAGGGAGGTTTCTTTTACGGCAATGGATGGAGGAGGGCGTGATAGAAGGTTGTTCCGCTGCCGTTCCGGGTCCGTGATGGACCCGCCTGCCGCCCCGGTTGAAAGGTTGAGCACTGTATCGTATTGTACTGCACTGCACCATGATTTCTCTGTAATGCTATTTACATGTACCTGTTGTTTTCTTTATTCTACAAGCTGTGCATCTGCATTGTCAAGGAAATGAACGCAGTTTTACTGATATAATAAACTCGGTTTTGAAAAGAATGAAAACTCTGCAGTGTATGGCATGTATTTTTTCCTTTATCCGCATGTGCCACAGCGTGATATCATGACAGCGTCAACTTGTAATAGCATCTATACATGTATCTGTTCATATATATTGTAAAAAATTTTGGCTCCTCGTCATTTCATGTGGATTTCAGCAGGTTCTGTAACGGAGCAGCGAGAAGGTATATGATGGTAATGAATGTCTCATCGTTTCGGTATCCACGAGCCCGCACCTTGGCTGCCTGGAATATTCCATTGAGGGCCTCTATGCGTCCATTGCTATGTCCTGATATCCACCTGGCAAGAATCTCCTCCCGGTACTTTTCCACTGTGCGCAACGCCTTTCTGACCGGAGCCAGCAGTTTTTTATCCTCGCAAAGCTCATTGGCCAGATTCAAAAACCAGGTCAGCCGCCAT
>JAJRVA010000221.1 GCA_024277485.1 Deltaproteobacteria bacterium
CCGTCAAGCCCGCGCATTCCAAAGCACGACCGGCTCTCCGCTGTTGTAATTGATCACGGGTCATGCAACTAATGTCTTCATCGAAAATCAAATGTTAAAAACTTAAGGGCGTCCCCTCTCCTAACGTAACTCTTTGACTCCTTTCTCCTTTCTTAAAGAGCCAAAGAGCCAAAGAGCTACTTTTTATCCTTGCCGCAAATCATGGCACTCCGACAATGGCGGAGACAACGCGTGAATACAGTGACTGCGCTCGAAGGAGGGTAGAAAATGTTTTGTGCAGCTGGTCGGACGCCAGGGGCCGCTGCTGGAGATCCTTGCGGATATCTTTTAAGCGAAGCGGTTTGAATCGTCGTCTCTTGAGAAGCTTTTCATACCAGACCTCACGGGTCAGATCCAGCCAGGCCTCCGCGATACTGTCAAGGTCCGGCCGCTCCTGATCAATCCGGGTGTCACTGCCGAGATCAAGGAGCTGTTCAAGGAGTTTTTTCCGTTCCCAATCCTGTTCTTCTTTTGCCTTCCTGTGCCAGTATTTCAGCACAAGCGCCATCTCCTCCAGGGCCCGCTGCTTTTTCCTCGGCAGCAGATCTTTCTCATGGGTAAGGATCTGCTGCAGGAACTTTTCGATCAGGAGCGACGATTCCTTATCCATTGGATGGGTTGCGGTTTCTCCGGAGAGATATCTTCTCAGCAGGACCGCCACCTCCTCAAGATGGGTGACCGGTTTTGCCGAGCCGCTTTCGAGAAAAACCCATTTCGGCGCCCCCCTGTCCACCCCGGCAATGGCAAAAAACGCCCAGGCCCGTTTTGATTTCACCAGGCTCACCGATGACATCACCCGCGCTCTGGACTCTTTCACACCGGCGTACACATCAGCGGGAACGAGCCCCTTGTCCGCATCCACCAGGTCCCGCACCGGTTGAAACGCGTCATGGATACCGTCCCAGCTTGTTCCCTCTTTGTCTAATTCACCGAGTTTCCGCACCATTTCTTCCACTGTCGCGGGGCCGTCCACCAGTTCCTCCGGAACCAGGTTATCCGGCAGGTCCAGGTTCGAGCCCAGGATGTCCTTTACTTCCGAATAACGCCGGAAGAATTTTTTATCCGTTTTCAGGGAAAAGGCATCCGTGTCAAGGGGCCACCACACCTCTATCTGTTTGTGGGGGCTGTTCATCCGGTCAACCCTGCCGACCCGTTGTTCCGCCAGGCGGATAACGCTCGGCATATCCAGGAGAACCACGGTGGAGGCCTGCTGAAGATTGAGGCCTTCCGACATCGCGTCCGAACAGAGCGCGATAACGTTTTCAGCGGAGGAGCCGAGTCGAAAAAGTTTATTGACCTTTTTCCTGGTTCCCGCCTGTGCTCCCGTGGCCACAAGGACGGTGAATTTCTCATCTACCTCGAGCAGATACTTCCGGATCACCGCCAGGGTTATCAGGCAGGAATCAAAGGCGAGGATCAACGGATGTTTTCCGGTCAACTCAGCCAGCTTTTTCACCTTTGCCCTTTCCCTGTTCTCACTTATCCGGTTTACCAGCGCGAGGATCTCCTCATAAATATGCACTTCCTCCTCGACTTTTTTTTTATGGATGCCGGGATCGACCAGCCAGTCAGGCAATAATTCACCAAGTGAGCTTTCAGGAACCGTGCCGCCGCTTTGCCGCAACGCGCCTAAAATATCTCCGGTGTCCTCGGTTTTGATCGGCGTTACTATGCCGAACCGCTTCAGGGCGACCCGGGTGCCCAGCAGATGTTCCACGATCGCGGCCCGGGATGACCTGAGCCGTGCCATCACATTGTAGACGGCTAGGCCTTTTGCCCCCAGGAGCCTGCCCCGGACATATTTTTCCCGGTTGATCGTCCCGGGCAAGCCTTCGGGCAGGTCAATGCCGGACCGCAGGTTGGCAAGACCGAGGAGGTGCCCTGCCAGTTCACGGATTTTCCCGGCCAGGTTTTGATCTTCCCTGCTCTCTGAAGTTGCATAGGTTCGGGGCTTGTGCACCGGATACCTGCAGGGTTCTCCCCGATCGTCACGATAGTGGTCCGGCTCCCGGTCAACCATGGCGTTGAGCATTGACTTGGTCCTGCGCAGGGTGAAACGCTGCACCTCCTTCTGCATGGCCAGCCGTTCTTCTTTTGTGGTCACAAACTGATTGCCCGCATGGCGCGACCGCTTTTCCAGGCGCTCAAAGAGCTTCAGGGATGATTCTTCCAGGTTGTCCGCGCCCAGCAGGTCAACGATCCGGAGCAGGTCCCGGATCCCCTTGTTAATGGGTGTGGCGGTGAACATGACCATGACATCCGCCATGTTGCCCAGGATGCCGCGGGTTCTGGAGGACTTGGGATTGAGGAAATTATGGGCCTCGTCAATGGCCAGGGACTGGGCCCTGCGGACGAGCTTCAGGGTGTCGGAATGCTTGTCTGATTTCTTGTAACTCAAAATGCCATGGGACATGGTGGTCAGCGGCAAACCGCACTCACCTGCCTCCCTGCGCCAGGACTCCTCCACCATGCCCGGCGGACAGACCAGCACCGTAATATCCTTCCGGGCCCGTCCGGTGCTCCAGATCCGATCCATCACGGCCCGCAACAGGTGAGCGCCCATTCTGGTTTTGCCGGAGCCGGTCGCGTCAGCCACCAGGACACTGCCGACATTTTCGACCATCCAGAGGGCCTGGGCGATGCCGACCTTCTGCGAAGGCCACAGTTCGCTGCCGCTGCTCACCGTGCTGTGCTGGAGATACTGCTCGGCCCAATCTCCTTCAAGCAGTTCTCCGCAGGCCCGCCCCAGGGCTTCCTCCCAGCTCACGACCTTGAGGAGTTGATCCAGCAATTTCAACAGCTCTTCGTTATACTCTTCTCCCAGGGACCAGTAATTCTCAGCGATCTGCTGTACTTCCCTGTAGCGTTTCGGCTCTTTTTTCGCGTCAAAGCGGACATTGGCTTCCAGTTGTCTCCTGAAACCGGTGAACGAGAAATTGCTTGAGCCAAGCGCGGCCGATACGTCTGAAACAAAAATCTTGGCGTGGAGAGTGTTCTTCCGGTCAGGGATGTATCGACTGACAATCCGCCCCTTTTTCAGCATTTCGATAAAGATGAGAACCTTGTGGCACAGCCTGAGTGAAATCCCCGCCTCAAGCCAGTAATCCAGGACTTCCTGAGGATAGGACTTTTGGGAAAAGCCGTAATCAGAACGCCGGGCAGGGGCGGGTTCGCTGCCCAGGAGGAGGGAAACTGTTTCAGGCCCTTCTTCCGGCAGACCGGCCACAAAATCGATAAGATAATCAAGAGAGGTGAATCCGGTGACAAGGAGCGGCGCCGTGCTTGCCGCGATGTCGGCGCAAATAACGTCCTCTACCTTGTGACCGGCGAAATTCAAGGGAAAGCGAAAGTGGTCAGGCCAGTCGGTGATGCGCCTTCTTTTCGCGGCCCGCACCACAGGTTCATCAAAAAGGCCTAACTGGGTCACTCCCGACGACACACGCATTTCTCCAAAACTTTCTGCTCAAGGCACGACAGCTCTCTGTTCAGCTCGCATATTTCACAGGAGAACTGCTGTGAAAACCGTTACGCACTGTGCCCTCCTTGTCTATTATACTTCTGTAATGCGGTAACGGTATCGCTGTAAAAAGTCAATCGATTTGTGCTTGTCCATACATGAGGATTTCAATCCTTCTACCTTCCACCTTCCCCCTTACAAAAAAAACCCCGACAGGAAGAAGGAGAGGGAACCTGCCGGGGCGGAGGGAGGAGAAATTTTTTTTTTACATACTTTTCATACTCTTGTACCTGTTGTGTTGTTTCCGGTGTTTTTAAAGCCGGCCCTGGAAATACCCGCCATTGCCGTTGCATCCGCGTCCGTGTCCACGACCCATCCCGGGGACGTGGCCGTTGCCCATGCCACCCATGAACCCGACATTCTGGATGCCGTTTTCATCAGCCTTGCTCCTCAGTTGTTCGCGAAGATCAAAGATCTCGCCGGTCAACCGGGCCACCCGTTTGGCATCCGGAGAGCCACTGGTCATGAGAGCGCGTTTTTCCGCCCACCTGGTGGCCAGGTCCTTGCGTATCTGAACTGTATCGTTCATGAATTTATTACGCGCTTCCTGTGATGCCTGGTTCAACTGTCCGGCGTTGCAGCCATATCCTGGGTTACCGTTACCATTGCAGGGTCCACCTCCCCAGGGTCCGGCGCCTGCGGTCTGGATCCCGGCAAGGGCAACCGCTCCGACAAGGGCCAGCCCCAGGACGATTTTTTTCCTGTTGCCATGTTTGTTCATTGTTCTTTCTCCTTAGGTTAAGGGTGAGTGTTTGCCTGTGCCCTTGTATAGCGAAGATCGTGCCAGAATGGTTCTTTTTTGCGATAATATATTGAATTCACGCGATAAAATATTTTCACAGCCTGTGTCGGGGGAGAAAAACAAGAGGATGTTGAGGCGGGTTTGGGTAAAAAGTATCCAGTCCAGGGGAGCGGGTGGGTAAAATTTACCCGCCGAGGTTGTGGATGCAGACATTTTTTCTTCATATCCGCGTGTTTTCCTGCAGAGTTCTTTCGGCGCGGTTTTTGCAATACCTGAGTGAATACAGTAAAGAGAGGGCATGATGAAATTTTTTCTACGGCCGCAGATTTTTTATGTTTCTCCATGGCTGCTGGCAGCGGCAACAGGTCTCCTGGTGCTCATTGTGGTGACATTCACACTGAACAATATTCAGCGTGAAGAGTCTCTTATGAAGGCCGCCCTGGTCGAAAAGGCCGATACCATAATCCGGATCGTCCACTCCGGGGCCAGGTCCTCGTATTTCGCCGATGTGCGAAAAGGTATCTGGAACGCGGAGCCCTGGACGGAATATGCCCAGCGGGTCGTTGATCACATATCCGAGGATCCCAGTATTCAATTTCTGGCCGTGGTCGATGAATCAGGCACTGTCGCGGTTCATTCCGATAAGACCAGGATAGGTGAAACTCTCGATTTTGCCTTGCCGGAAGTTCCTGCAGCATTGCCGCCCAAGGGACCGCCAGTTCTTTCACAGCGTATTGTCGAAAAGAGTTCCAGCGGACGATTTTTTGCCGCCGTCCGTCTGTTTTACCCGTACCAGTCCTTCTCCGGGTCAATGTCCCTGAACCGGCAGGGAAGAATGCACCGGATGATGCGCCTGCAGGAGGGCATGATGATGCCGTGGTGGAATGATCTGCGCAGGAAGGAAGGGAATGGCTCACTGTACAGGAAATATTTCATCGTGGTCGGTCTTGACATGAGTGTTTTCGACGATTCCCTCCGGCGCCAGAAACTCCAGGCCTTTATGCTCTCAATAACCATGCTCATGGTGGGCCTGGGCGGATGGCTTTCTCTTGCAGCCGTCCAGGGCTACAGGGTTTCACAGAAAACGCTGAGCGACATGAAGGCGTTTACCGGTCTTCTCGTTGCCAAGCTGCCGGTCGGCATCATAGCCACGGACAGAAAAGGACGGATTACGACATGGAACGCTGCGGCAACAGAGATGACCGGAATCAGCGCTGCAAAGGTTTCCGGAAAAAGGCCGGAGGACATACTGCCGGAAGAGTTTGCAGCCCTGTTTATCCTGCAGCAGCAGGATACAACCCTGTCTCCTGAGATGAGACAGGGGATTGAAAAGGAAATCACGGTAAAGGTGCGGAACAAAACACAGAACCTGCTCTGCCATATCAACGCTGTCCATGATAAAGATTCAGAGTACAGGGGACAGGTACTGCTGATTTCCAACCTGACCCAACTGAAAAGCCTGGAAAAGGAAATGCGTGAACATGAACGGCTTGCGGCTGTCGGCAGAATGGCGGCCGGGGTGGCTCACGAGGTGCGCAATCCCTTAAGTTCCATCAAGGGGCTGGCCCTGCTGCTGAAAGGGAAATTTGAGACAGGCAGCCGTGAAAGGGAAACAACGGGCCTGTTGATCCAGGAAGTTGAACGAATGAACAGGACCGTGTCCGAACTGCTCAGTTTTGCCCGTCCGGCATCACTTGACCTGCAGGAGGTCGCACTGGCTGATTTTCTTGATGAAAATATCCGCCTTATCAGTTCGGATGCCCGGAGCGGGGGTATCACCATTCAACTTGAAACCGCGGAAGATCTGCAAAACGTTCGGGCCGATCGCGACCGGCTGAACCAGGTATGTATAAACCTGCTGCTCAACGCGCTGCAGTCCATGGACAAGGGCGGCAGTCTGCTGGTCCGGGCTGAGAACGGAGACACACCTGGTACGGTCATTATCCAGATCCGTGATACCGGCTGCGGGATTGCCCGTGAACACATGTCGCAGCTTTTCTACCCCTATTTTACCACCAAGCCCGGCGGGACCGGGATCGGCCTGGCCATATCACAGAAGATCATCAACGACCATGGTGGGTCGATAAAGATAGACAGTGTTCCCGGCCTGGGAACGACGGTAACAGTTGAACTGCCGGCATATGTTGCGCAAGATGCCGCCTAACTGCCGCACTGCGGGGGAAGATCCGTAAATTTTTTGTTGAGAAATTCGCACTCGCGCGGAGTCAGGTCAAAACGCAGCCCTGCTTCCCTGATGACCGCTTCCCGTTTTTTTTCCGGATGATCCAGGACTGTTTCGCTTATCCAGCTGACCGCTTTCTGCAGGTTTGCCGATAACTCAAGTCCCTGCTGTGTGTCTCCCATAAGGCTCCTTTGTCTTGATGGTACCTTGAAGAAAAAGTTCTGTGTCCTGTTATTCTACCATGAAACCATCCTGAAGAACTCTTTTTTTGCCTGTCCTGTTTCCCGTGCATCCGCATATGGAGCAGGGAACAGAGTATATTTTTTTGCGGCGCCTTCTCATTTATTTTTTTTTGTGGTAGAACAATACCACAGTGTATCGCTCTCGTTGTATCAGGCAGAGAGCTTTCCTCTATGAATGAATCAAAATGTAAGCGAGTAGAGATGATGGCTGATAATCTCAAATTGGCAGTACGCGTTGTTCTGGTTTTTCTTGTGATTTTTTTGAATACCACCACGTTGATGGCGGTCGCTTTTCCCTTTCGGGAGTTTGAAGAGGGCGACCCTGTTCCGGATGTTACCCTGAAGGGTTTCCAGGATGCAGGCCGGACGGTTACATTTTCCAAACTCAAGGGAAAACCTTTTGTCGCGGTGTTCTGGGGTGCTGATATGCCGGAAAAGGTGAAACGGTCCGCACAACTTCTCTCTGAAATGGAGTCCCTCATGCCTTTTCTGAAAGAGAGGCAGATCCGGCTCCTGTCCGTGAATGTCCTGGAAGATGACCCGGCAACAATCGAACAGGTTGTGACCCGGTCGAAGAGTACCATGCAGGTGTATCTTGATCAGGACAGGAAGGCATATGCCACCCTGGGATTGTTTGTCATGCCGACGATACTGCTGGTGGACAAGAATGGAAATGTTGCCGCCGGCATGGGATACAGCCATGACATGATTGACCGCCTCAGGGGTTCGGTGGAGATCATGCTTGGAGAGAAAACCCCTGAACAGGTTCAGGCCGAGCTGAGACCTGAGATGATTGAGAAAACAAAGGAGGAAAAGGCGAGCCTCCGGCACCTTGGTTATGGCCTTACCATGCTGAAGCGCGGTCAGTTGGAAACAGCTATTCGTGAATTGGCCAGGGCCGTAGAAATTGATCCAAACCTGACCCGGGCCCATGTGCAGCTTGCCTGTATCTACCTCGAAAAGGATCAGCTTGAAGAGGCGGAAAAATCAATCGTCAAGGCCCTGGCAGCGCAGCCCGATTCATTACAGGCCCTTATCTGCCGCGGTGAGCTGAAGCGGAAAAAGGGGCTTCTTGATGAAGCTGTCAAGGACCTGAAGGATGTCCTGAAAAAACATCCGGACAATTATACGGCCCTCTATCCCCTGGCCAGGACGTACGTGGATCAGAAAAAGTTCAAGGAAGCCGTTGCTGCCTTCAAGAAGGCCTATCATGAAATCCTGAAGTTCTCCGTCGCAGGAGAGTAGGGGGTTGCGCTGCCCTGCCGCCTGAAGGCCCAGCATTTCAGAGGGTTGAATAATTTTTTACCCGTACCTCTCAAGCCGGTTTCATCTTTCTTCAGAATAGGGAAGGTGAAACCGGTTTTGTGCATTATTCCGTTATAAATGTGGCGCTGTACATCATGGTTTGACCGCTTCTCCTTTCCGCTTGACTTTTGAGGTAATTTTCACGCATGATGTAAGAGGTGATACCCCGTTTCGGGGCCGGCAGCCAGGTGGTGGTTCCACCGGCAACCGCAGCCATGTGTAAAACATACCGGTACATTGATGACTTTATAAAAATACTGCAACTTTTGAGTCGATGTACTGGTTTGGAATGACGAAGCATTTGCATGTTAACTCAGTTGGAATATGTTGCAGCCGTTCAGGCTGATAAACACGTGCGTTAAGCATTCGTATATTTATCATTATTACAACAGGTTGGTACAACTCAGAAACTTGAGTAAATACTTTACTTGTCGGCAGGGAGAAACTCCGTGAATCACGTTGTTGATATGTTCGTGCGCTGTTGCTGTATCCTTTCCATTATGGTCTGCTTTCTGTTGAACCAGGAAAAAGCGGCAACGGCAGGTCAGAATGTCGTGCAGGGGAAGAAAGTGCTGGTGGTTGCAAGTTACCACCCCGGCTACAAGTGGGTTGATGATATTATCGGTTCACTCCGGGCGAGCCTGCGGGGAGCCCAATTCACCGTTTTTTATATGGATTCAAAGAAAAATCTTGCAAGTGCACCCGAAAAGGCCGGGGAGGCATTTGCACTTTACCGTAAAATACAGCCTGACGCGGTCATAACCATAGATGATAATGCGCAGAAGTATTTTGTGGTCCCCTATTTAAAAGACAAGGTGGCAACCCCGGTTGTCTTCTGCGGGGTCAATGATGACGCCTCCAAGTACGGTTTTCCTGCCGCCAATGTTACCGGAGTCCTGGAGAAAAAGCACTATCGTGAAGGGATCAGCTTTGCCAGGGTGATTGATCAGAACATTCAGAATGTTGCGGTGCTCTATAAAAAAAGCCCGAGTAATGACACCAATCTTGCCCAGATTGCAAAAGAAAAGGGGACCTATGCCGCCGCTGTTGTCGAATCGGTCGAGGTCCGTACCCTTGCTGAAGCCCTGCAGGCTGCTGTTCGGCTGGAATCAAAGGCCGAGGCCCTTCTTCTGCTCAACATGACCGGCATTACCGATGAGAACGGCAGGCAGATGGAGGGCCATGATGTCATAGCCGCCATTGTCGGCCGGACAAAACTTGTAACAATCGGCGTGTCCGACTGGGAAATAGAGGCCGGAGTCCTGTGCGGGGTCATCAAGTCCGGAGAGGAGCAGGGGGCCCTGGCAGCAGACCAGCTTGTCTCAATCTGGAAGGGGAGAGCTGTCAAGGACATTCCCCTGACCGAGAATAAAAACGGTCGTCGTTTTCTGAATGTGAGTACTCTGAAGAAGCTGAATCTCACGCTGACACCTGAAGTGATCATTGGCACCAGGATAATTACATCGAAATAACCAGCTGTTAACCTGCGTATCCTATTCCGTGAAAAAGACTCAACCTTTATCGCTTTCCGCCAACACACGAAAACTGCTGCTGGTTACCTTTGTCACCCTGACCCTGACCGCTTTCCTTGTCCTCGTGTATATCAATTATTATAACAGGACCACCCGGACTATTTTTCAGAACGTGGAAAACAGCCTCCAGGCGATTGCCGGCGATTCGGAGCTGAACGAAATGCTGACCAGGCTGGAGCTGGACATCCGGGACCTGATCACGGTTATTCTCAGGGAACCGCACAGGCTGCAGCAGGAAAAGGCATCTCTTCTGGGACAGTTTGACTGCATCATCGAGGTTGCCGGGGCAAGAAAAAGCACCCCCGGTCTGATCAAATTGAGGAGTCAGCTCGGCCGCTACAGAAAAAGTTTCCGGATCCTGCTTGATGACCATGCTGATATCAACGCGGCCCTGTATGAGATATATTTCTACATAAACAACTTTACCGAGGAGTTGGCCATCATGGAGCAGACCGCCGGCCGGCTCATGGTCGACCAGGCAATGCTGGGGAGAAATACCGATGCCCTGCAGCAGGCCTACGTTCTCATCTCGCTCGCCCAGGAAAATCTCCTTGAAAGTCATATTCTCGTCAACACAAGTATTGCAGACAGTGATCCCGCCCTGCTTGGGGTGCTGCAGGATACCGATGTACCGGAGAAAGAAGTCTCCGTGGCTGACAAGATAAGCACAATGACAGACACCCTGCGTACCCTGACCGCGTCCGAGGATGATATTCGTTCCTACGCCTCCCATATACTGGAGAATATCCCGGATTTCCTTGGCCATATCAGTGGCCTGGAGTCCTACCTGCACGCCATGGAGGCACACTACCGTGAGTTTAAAAACGAACGGGACAGGAGCCTGAAGCTGCTGGACCGGCTCAACACACAGAGCAGGGAAGAAATTCTTTCGATTAATGCAACCCTGATACAACATGATAAGCGAAGCACTTTTCTGGCCCTGGGCATCTCCCTGGTTGTTCTTGGGGTCAGCCTGGCGGGCCTTATTTTAACCCGGAAAATGGGGGGGCAGCTTGAGCTGACAATCCAGGAGGTTCAGCTGGCCCGGGCCAAGGAAAAGGAGTTAAACCGGCAGCTGGAGGAAGAGATTGTTGAGCGGCGTAATGTTGCGGAAGATCTCCGTGAGGTCCGGGATGAACTTGAGGTGCGGATAAAGGAACGGACCGCAGACCTGTCAGCCGCCAACAGGTCGCTGGCCCTTGAAGTGGAGGAGAGAAGAAATGCCGAATACGCCCTGACATCGGAAAAGGAGAGACTGACTGTAACCCTGCGGAGCATTGGAGACGGGGTAATATCCACCGGGGTGGGGGGAAATATTCTGCTGGTCAACAAGGCGGCGGAAGAGCTTACCGGGTGGACCCAGAAGGAGTCGTATTCCCGGAGGTTGAGTGAAATATTTCATATTGTCAATGGAGAGTCCGGGAAAACATGCAAGGACGCGGTGGACCGCCTGGTCCGTACCGGAAAAATCTTTGATGATCATACCGACACCATACTTGTTGCCAGAGACGGCACCAGGAGGATTATTGCCGAGAAAGGTTCACCGATCCGGGACAGCAACAGCCAGGTCATCGGTGTTGTTGTGGTGTTCCGTGATATTACGGAACAGCGCAGGATGACGGCAGAGGCCCTGAAGGTGAAGAAACTCGAATCCGTCGGCGTGCTGGCAGGCGGAATCGCGCATGATTTCAACAATATCCTGGCTGCCATTCTGGGCAACATCAGCCTGGCCCAGCTGAACTTGAGCACAGACGAGGCCAAGACGAGAAAGTTGCTTGAGGATGCGGAAAAGGCGTCCCTGCGGGCCCGCAGTCTTACCCAGCAGCTTCTTACCTTCTCCAAGGGAGGTGAGCCGGTCCGGAAGCTCGGCGCCATTGACGATGTGATCAGGGAATCTGCCGGTTTTGTCCTCAGCGGCGGCAATGTCAGGTGTGACTATGCAATCCCCGATGATCTCTGGTCTGTCAACATTGATGCCGGCCAGATAAGTCAGGTTATCCAGAATATAATTATCAACGCCATGCAGGCCATGCCGGAAGGCGGAATAATTAACATTACCTGTGAAAATTACCTGGCAGGTTACCAGCAGCAACTCAAGCTTCCCGGCTTGTACTACGTTAAAATCTCGATTCAGGATCATGGCCCGGGTATACCTGAGGAGCTGACAGGCCGGGTTTTTGACCCTTATTTCACGACCAAGGAGGACGGCAGCGGCCTGGGACTTGCCCTCACCTATTCTATCATCCGGAAACACGAGGGAATGATCCTGGCGGAATCCGGCAGTGAGGGTGCTGTTTTTACCATTTACCTTCCGGCCGCGCCCGATCATACGGCGCCGGAGGATGATATCAGGCTGGCGGATATCATCAGCACAACCCGGGGGAGAATTATGATAATGGATGATGATGCCATGATCAGGGATATTGCCGGCAGCATGCTCACCTATCTCGGCTATGATGTGGACACGGTATGCGACGGTGAAGAGGCGTTGAAGCTCTATGAAGAGAGAATGAAAACCGAGACACCGGTCGATATTGTTATCATGGACCTCACCATACCCGGCGGCATGGGCGGCAGGGAGACTATCCGGAAACTGAAGGAACTGGATCCTGCAGCCAGGGCTGTTGTGTCAAGCGGGTACTCGAACGACCCTGTCATGTCTGAGTATCGCAGGCACGGTTTTGCCGGGATGGTGAAC
>JAJRVA010000222.1 GCA_024277485.1 Deltaproteobacteria bacterium
ACTCCTGAAAAAACTGCGGGACGGCCTCAACATAGCTCTGGTCTCTGACGCGGGAACGCCTGCTGTCTCCGATCCAGGTGCGGTTCTGGTCCGGGCGGCCCGGGAGGCGGGCATCAGGGTTGAACCGATCCCTGGCCCTTCGGCCTTGATCACGGCTGTGTCCGCGGCGGGACTGACAGAAGGATCCTTTTATTTCGGCGGATTTCTCCCGTCCGGCCGGGGTGCGCGAACGAGGCTCCTGCGAAGCCTGGTCCGGCTCACCTGCCCCCTGGTCTTTTACGAATCACCGCGCCGCATCAAAAAGAGTCTGCACGATTGTCAACAGATCTTCGGCGACCGGGAGGCGCTTCTGTTCAAGGAGTTGACCAAACTGCATGAACAGTGTTTTTCCGGCACCCTGGCAGCAATAACCCGGCAGCTGGATGATACTGTTCGCGGTGAGTTTGTCCTGATCATCCGGGCCGGGAATTCCGCCTCCGAGGCACGACCCGACAACCTGGCCGATCTTCTTGCCTGGCACCGTAACCTGGGCCTGAGCCTCAAGGACGCGGTCAAAACCGTGTCGGATGATCTTGACCTGCCGCGAAATCTTGTCTACCAGGAAGCGCTTACCCTCTGGAAATCCTCTGTGTAACCATTGCATGCCATGGCAGATACAGGCAACACCCCGCCCATCTTCATCTCCATTGACCGGGGCGGCACATTTACCGATGTCTACGCCCGCAGCGGGGATCGGATATATACTGAAAAACTGCTCTCCGTTGACCCTGCCAATTATACCGATGCCACCAGCGAGGGGATAAGCAGGATTATTGAACAGGTAAGCGGCAGACCTGTCGCACCGGGCGAAATACCCGCGGAGAGTATCAGGGAAATCCGGATGGGCACCACTGTGGCCACCAACGCCCTGCTCGAACGCAAGGGAACCGCGTGTGCCCTGGCAATCACCAGGGGTTTTGGAGACCTCCTGCGCATAGGATACCAGAACCGCCCTGACCTCTTTGCCCTGAACATCACCAGGCCGGAACAGGTGTACAGTCGAATCATTGAGATTGACGAACGGATCCGGCCTCTCCCTGCTAATGAAAAAGAGGGAAAAAACCGTATTCTGAGAGGAGCCAGCGGTGAGCCCTACCGTGTTCTTAAGGAACCTGACCCTGCTGCTGTCCGGGCCCGGCTGCAGGAGGTCCTCGATTCCGGGATCCGCAGCCTGGCGGTCGTGCTGATGCACGGCTACTCCTGCCCGGTTCATGAACAACTGGTTGGGGAGATTGCTGAAGAGCTGGGTTTTACGCATATCTCCCTCTCCCACGTGATCATGCCCAGAATCAGGATAGTAGCGCGTGGTGACACCACCTGTGTGGATGCCTATCTGACCCCGCATATTACCGCCTACTTAAACGATTTCAGCACCGGTTTTGCCAAGGAGCCCTCTTCCTCCTTTCCGCTGTACTTCATGCAGTCGGACGGAGGCCTGACCGATGCCGCCAACTTCCGCGGCTGCAACGCGATTCTCTCCGGTCCTGCCGGAGGCGTGGTCGGCTACGCTGCGACAACCCGGGCCGAGATGGGAAACAGGCCTGTTATCGGCTTTGACATGGGCGGCACCTCAACCGATGTTTCCCGCTTTGACAATGATTTTGAACTGACCCACGAAACCGAGACCGCCGGGGTCCGTATCCAGGCCCCGCAGCTTGCCATCCGCACTGTCGCTGCCGGTGGCGGTTCCAGGCTCTTTTACCGCAACGGCATCTTTGCCGTGGGCCCCGAATCTTCCGGGGCCCATCCCGGGCCTGTCTGTTACCGGAAAGACGGCCATCTTTCCGTCACCGATGCCAACCTCTTTTTAGGCCGGCTGCATGCCGGTTTTTTCCCTCATATCTTTGGTCCGGATGAGAACCTGCCCCTTGACCGCCGGAAGACGGCGGCAGAATTCGAACGCATGACGCGGGCAATCAACCGGGACATGTCAACTGCCGGACGCCCTCAACTTACCCCGGAAGAAGTCGCGCTCGGCTTCCTCGATGTGGCCAACGAGGTCATGGTCCGGCCCATCCGCGAGATATCCGTCATGCGCGGCTTTGATATCAAAGAGCATATCCTGGCCTGTTTCGGCGGTGCGGGCGGCCAGCATGGTGTGGCTATTGCCCGCAAACTTGGCATCAACACCATCTTTATCCACCGTGACGCAGGGATCCTTTCGGCGCTTGGCATCGGCGCTGCCGATGTTGTTCTTGAGCGCCGGGAACCGGCCGGCTCGGTCGCGCTTTCCTCCAACTGGGACATTCTGCAAAAACGGTTGGACACCCTTGCGGAAAATGCACTGAACACGCTTGCCCAAAAAGGACATGACCCTGCAGCCATCACCCTGACCGGGTATCTCAACCTCAGGTATCACGGCACGGATACCCAGTTCATGATTGCGCGGCCCGCGGATGATGATTTTTCAGGTTCCTTTTCCGCACGACACGTGAAAGAGTTTGGCTTTGACCTCCAGGACCGCACCCTGCTGGTGGACGATGTGCGGATCAGGGCCACTGCCTCTCTGCCCTCGCAGCTGTCGCGCCGGCAGATTCCCGCCAGGCCCGGGAAAAAGAGCGCCACCACCCGCTGTTATTTCAAGAAAGGCTGGCAGGACACCCCGGTCTATGAACTCAAAAATTTAGGGCGTGCTCAGCGTGTCAGGGGCCCGGCCCTGATCATTGCCTCATTTTCAACAATCCTTGTGGAACCCGACTCGACAGCCGAGGTGACCGACTGCGGCGACCTGGTCATCCGTCTTGCAAAATCTTCCGGGCCTGGTATGGACACAGGGGTCAATCCTGTTCATCTTGCCATCTTCAGCAACCGGTTCATGTCCATTGCCGAACAGATGGGCCGGGTCCTCCAGAAAACAGCCCTGTCCACCAACATCAAGGAACGGCTTGATTTCTCCTGTGCCATCTTTGATCAGGAAGGCGGCCTGGTGGCCAACGCCCCGCACGTCCCGGTTCATCTCGGCGCCATGGGTGAAGCGGTTAAAGAACAGATTCGGCGCCGGGGGGACTCCCTGGCACCTGGAGATGTCCTGGTCAGCAACCACCCGGCAGCCGGTGGTTCCCACCTGCCTGATATCACGGTTATCACCCCGGTCTGCCGGGACGGGTCCATCCGGTTTTTTGTGGCCTGCCGCGGCCATCACAGTGATGTGGGCGGTATCTCGCCGGGCTCAATGCCGCCATTTTCGACCTCTCTTGGAGAGGAGGGAATAGTAATAACATCGTTGAAAATCATTCAGGACGGTGTGTTCATGGAGAAAGAACTGCGCGCCCTACTCCTTGACCATCCGTATCCCGCGCGTGATCCGGACACGGTCATTGCCGACCTCAAGGCCCAGATGGCAGCGAACCGGCGCGGCATTCACCTGCTGGAAGACCTGATCAATGAAACGTCCGAAGCAGTCGTTATTGCCTATATGCGCCATATCCAGGCAAACGCCGAAAATGCGGTCCGCAGTTTACTGCGGGAGGTTGCCGCCAAAACGGATGCTGCAGGCGTCTGTGTTCTCGATGCTGAGGATTTTCTTGATGACGACTCTCCTGTCCGGCTGCGCATCACGATCGACGTCAAGACAGGTGATGCCTGTTTTGATTTCACCGGCACCGGCACCCAGCTGCCGGGAAACCTTAACGCACCGCAGGCCGTGACCCGTTCGGCAGTTCTCTATGCCCTGCGCTGTCTCCTCAACCAGGAAATTCCCCTGAACCAGGGCTGTCTCAGCCCGATAACCATACTCCTGCCGTCTGAAAGTCTGCTCAACCCCTCTGGAGATGCCGCGGTTGCCGGAGGCAATGTCCTGACATCCCAGCGGATTGTCGACGTTATCTTCAAGGCTTTTGAGGCAGCGGCAGCCTCACAGGGATGCATGAATAACCTGGCATTCGGCGACCGGTCCTTCGGCTACTACGAAACCATCGGCGGCGGCGCTGGAGCAGGGAAAGGCTGGCACGGCTGCTCGGGCGTCCACACCCACATGACCAACACCAGGATCACCGACCCGGAGATCCTGGAGCAGCGGTACCCGGTCATGGTCCGGGAATTCTCCCTTCGTGCCGGATCGGGCGGCCGGGGACAGTACCATGGCGGAGACGGTCTTGTCCGCGACCTGGAATTCCTCAACCCCATGCATGTCACTATCCTTTCTGAACGCAGGATCCATGCCCCTTACGGCATGATGGGCGGTGAACCGGGAAAGACCGGACAGAATGTCTTCATCACTGCAGACGGAGACAGGAAAATACTTGGTGGGAGGGACGAGATACAGGCACAGAGCGGTGACCGGATCCGTATCCTCACACCGGGCGGGGGCGGATGGGGGAAGGAAGTTGAAAGTTTGTAAACCGGACAGGTGACAGGTGACAGGTGACAGGTGACAGGTGACAGGTGACAGGTGACAGGTGACAGGTGACAGGTGACAGGTGACAGGTGACAGGTGACAGGTGACAGGTGACAGGTGACAGGTGACAGGGGAC
>JAJRVA010000223.1 GCA_024277485.1 Deltaproteobacteria bacterium
GATGAAGAATACAGGGTTGTGGTCCATTACTTAGGCGGCAGGCTTGCCAAGGGCTATACCTTTGATTTCAACCAGGATCGGGACACTTTTCGCCTTTTTGCCACCCCGGAACAGCTTGACGGTACAGAAATCTTGCATCATGAACTCAAGGCTGTTTTTTTTGTGAAGTGCTTTGCGGGAAATCCTGACTACTCCTGTCCTGATGTGAGCGAGGAAGACGTAAAGCGCCTTTCCGGCATGAAGCTGAAAGTCCGTTTCAAGGATGGTGAATCCATGTATGCGATCACCCGGGGGTTCAGCCCGGCAAGAAAGGGATTTTTTATACTGCCCCTGGACAAAGAGGACAACAATAACAAAATATATGTGGTTTCATCCTCTACCGACTCCATTGAGATAATCAGGTAACCTCTGTCGTAAGCTACCAGGCTACCCGCCTTCTCCGGCTTTTTTGACAGCTCCTCCCCTTACCGCCCGGACCTGACGGTTTGCCTTGCTGTTGCGGCTTTTACCGAACTTGACCTTTTCGCTGTAGATTTCTCCGCTGCCGCACTTGCGCCACGACATATAGCTTGAAGGAACTGTGTTCGGGAAAAAGTCCCGGTTGATATACGGTTCAGCCCCCTTCACCCTGATGCTCCGCAACTCATCCGTCGTCGGCAGGCGCCAGTCCGTAAAGCCACCGAACTGCATCTGGTTCAACTGTGCGATAAAAATATCATGGGCACCGGCCCAGTTGTATCCGGCCTTGCTGTCATGGATTGATCCGTCCGTGGTTTTGACTTCCCAGATCAGGCCGGTGGTATTGTCACGCACCATGGCCCACTCGGCCGCACCATGCGGGAGTTCCTGCCCCCTGCTGTCCAGCTTGGTAAACTGAGCGCTGTTTTCTGCCTGGACCAGGGAGGAGGAACAGGTGAGCAACAGCGCGATCCCGACAATGATATGAAACCGTCGCATCATTTGTCCCCCTCTTAGTCGGCAGTCGGCTGTGCTGTCCGGCTGCCGGTCTGCTTCAGCGTTGTCATGGCTGTGGCGACCATCGAGGAGACATCCGTGAGACTTGCGGGAAGAATCATGGTGTTGTTCTCCTTGGCCAGTTTGCCGAACTGGTCAAGATACTTCTTGGCCACCTCCAGGTTGGCAGCCTCCTGGCCGCCGGGCATGGCAAGAGACTCCGCCACTTTTCGAATCCCCTCAGCGGTTGCCTCGGCAACTTTCAGGATCTCCTGGGCCCGCCCCTCGGCCTCGTTGATGCGCTTCATCTTCTCGCCCTCGGACAGGGCAATGGCCTCCTGCCTGTCACCCTCGGCCCGGTTGATCACCGACTGGCGATCAGCTTCTGACCGGGCAATTTCGGCCCGTTTTTCCCGCTCGGCCCGCATCTGCTTTTCCATTGCCTCAAGCACGGTGCGGGGCGGCTGGATATCCTTTATTTCGTAACGCAGGACCTTGACGCCCCAGTTCTGGGCTGCCTCGTCCAGGGCATCGACAACCTGCATGTTGAGCGTCTCCCTCGCCTCAAAGGTATTGTCCAGGGTTATTTTGCCGATGGCGGAACGCAGGCTTGTCTGAGCTAACTGGGTAGCGGCAAAATGATAATTGTCAATACCGTAAGCTGACTGCTGGGAATTGATCACCTGCAGGTAGAGTACACCGTCAACCTCCATGGTAACGTTATCCGCTGTAATACAGGTCTGGGCCGGAATATCAATGGGCTCCTCCTTGAGGATACGTTTGTAGGCCACCTTGTCGATAAACGGGATGAGGATATGGAAACCAGCCGTCAGGGTTGTACGGTATTTTCCCAGGCGTTCGACAACATATTCACTCCGCTGGGGAACAACGACGGCTGTTTTGATGAGAACAAAAACAACAAATGCAACAAGAACACTTACACCGACCAGCATTTCCATTATTCTTCCTCCTCATTGTGAGATAGAGGGCGCACCTTTACCTCCAGGTTATTCTGCTCAATGATTTTAACCACAGCGCCGGACTTGATCACCATGTCCGCTTCCGCCTTCCAGAAAGATCCGCCGAACTTCACCCGGCCCCTGGCCGGCGGTAGAATGTCTTCTGTTACCAGTCCGGCATCAGAAACCGGTTGGGCCTTGATCGATGGATCATCCTCCTGGGAGGTCCCGATAAAAACCGCCCGGATATATTTCCTGAGCAGAAACAGGGTCACCAGCGAGGTAACCAGAAAGACGCTCAACTGGACCGACAGGGACAGGTCCAGCAGAAAAACAGCCAGCGATGTACACCAGGCGCCGATACCGAAGAAAAAAATGATGAACCCGGGCAGGGCCAGTTCAACAGCAAAAAAAGCAATACCGAGAAGAAACCAGGTGAGAACGGGTGATATGTGCGGCATACGCTACCTTGACGAATGGAGTGATCTGACAGGCGTTTTGCCCGAGTTGATGCTCAGTATAGTAGCATAGACAGAAAGTGAAAGGCAAATAGAAGGCAGACAAAAGATCCGCAGTGAGGCGTTTCACCCGCCTGCCGCAGTCAATTTTCGCAGGACATAGGGCAAAATCCCGCCATGGGTACAATATTCAACCTCGATATCCGTGTCCAGCCTGGCCATTACGTCAAACTCAATGGTATCTTCACCCTCCTTTTCAGCACAGACCCGGAGTCTTTTCCGGGGAGAAAGAGCGTCAATACCGTCAATGGAAAAAACCTCCGTCCCGTCAAGTCCGAGTGTTTCAGTATACTCCCCATCCATGAAAACAAGCGGCAGGATACCCATACCGGCAAGATTACTCCGGTGGATGCGTTCAAAAGAGCGGGCAATGACAGCCCTGATCCCCAGGAGAAGACAGCCCTTGGCAGCCCAGTCACGTGATGATCCGGTGCCGTATTCCTTCCCTCCGATAACAATTAGCGTCGTGCCCTCTTTTCGATATGCCATGGCCGCATCATGGATAAATATTTCAGTTTTTCGGGATACTTGACAGTTACGCTTCCCTCTTTCGGGGCAACCAGCCTGTTTTTCAGCCTGATACTACCAAAGGTGCCCCGTACCATCACCTCATGATTGCCCCGGCGCGAACCGTACGAATTAATAACAGAGGGATCGCCGCCCATGCGACGGACGGCATCACGCATGGCAGCCAGATCAACCACCGCGGGAACGCCGGTAAAATCCTTCATCAGGACCCGCTCCGGGTGAAAGGGGATCTCCACCGGGGTATAATAATGTTGCTGCCAGGCCGCTATGTTCCGGACATCACTCCCAGAGACAACGCGATTATCCAGCCGGCGCAACAGGTTCTCCTCCACCACCCTGATGGAAGAGGGAAGCCTGCCAACACCTTCTTTGCCGATTCCTTCAAGCTGACTGATGTCGTAGACAGTCAGGGTTGTTCCGTTGGCCTCGACCTGCCGGGTGTACTCTTTCCTGTGCATGCCATCA
>JAJRVA010000224.1 GCA_024277485.1 Deltaproteobacteria bacterium
GGGGCGGCAGGACTGGTGCCGGCCGGCCTGGTCATGACAACGCTCCTGCTGTTTTGTGTCTTCTGTTACCGCAGGATCGGTGGGGCCACAGGAGATACCCTGGGGGCTGCCTGCGAAATTGCAGAGATGTCGGCAGTCTTTTTTGCCGCCGCCTGGATATGATCCGTTTGGACGGAATGGTCGAAAGATATATTTTTCAGGGTTGTTTGCAGGCCAACATGCCCATCTTTCGTTGTTTCCAATTGCCCAACTGCCTTGACAGTTGAAAACAGGAGTGTTATTCTATTTATGAAGTGAGCTCAATGTAAGAATGGTGATAATGAAATTCATACTTGTCAGTTTTGTTCTGCAATTTCTCCTGATTATCTCCTGTTCCGCGGTATATGCCGGTGTTGCCGAGGCATCGACTGGAGCGGACCAGGCATATAGTCAGCAGTATGACCTGTCAGGTCTGACTGCGGAAGAGAAGCAATGGTTTGAAAAGTTTTTAGCCGGGACCTTTTATGCTGACGGGTGGCAGAAGATTTCCAGCGATATCCTGGTGAAAATTTCCGTTGAGGAT
The DNA here is from genome assembly GCA_024277485.1 of Deltaproteobacteria bacterium. The sequence continues at coordinate 563 of JAJRVA010000224.1, forward strand.
CGCGAAGAGAAAAAATTTATCCTGAATCAGCTTGGCTATAAGATAGGCCGAGAGTGGTGCAAGGATAACGATATCCGAAAAGTCGACACGGCCATGCTGAAAAAGTGGGGCCGCCTCCTCAGGACAACGGCCGAGGAAGAGCCGCATCTCCTGGTCAAGGTTATCAAGGAAATCGATGCAGAGGTAACCTCACTGGTCGATTGATTTTTTTGTCCCCGCTTCCTCCATTGAATCATCCTGCAACCGGCCTGGGCCGGTTTTTTCAATTCTACACTGCAGGTATCCCCTGTGCAGAGTAACATTGACCCTGGTACCCGGCCGCACCTGCCTGTAATCCGTGACCAGCGCTTTGTCTGCGGAATCTTTCATGGTTATGGAATAGCCCCGGGCAAGCGTTGACAGCGGACTTACCGCGTCAAGCATTCCCGCTGCATGGGACAGGGAATCGCTGCAGGTGTCAATTTTTCTCTGCACAGCCATCAGCAGCCGCCTGTGCAGATCCCCCAGCTGCTGTTTCTGCAACTGCACCCGGGCAAGGGGATTCCTGCTCTGGAGGAGATGGTCGGCCCGGTTGAGCTGCTCCTGTTTCCGCCGAATTATGCCTTTCGCCGCCCTGTCCAGCTCAACAGCTTTATGGTCGATTCTGATCAGGAGGTTGTCCGGCCACTGTTTGAGGGTACCGAGTTTATGTCTGTGCAGGGCAAGTATTTCCACATAGCGGTCCAGCAGTGACTCCATCAGGCGTACCATGCGGTTACCAAGCTGACTGACCTGCGTTCTGAGCATACTGCTGTCCGGCAGTACCATTTCCGCCGCCGCGCTTGGCGTCGGGGCCCTCAGGTCCGCAACAAGGTCGGCAATGGTATAATCAATTTCATGGCCCACCGCACTGACGACCGGGATCTTCGAGGCGGCAATGGCCCGGGCAACCTGTTCATCGTTGAATGCCCGGAGATCCTCCAGGGATCCGCCCCCCCGGCAGACAACGATAAGGCCGGTCTGAAGCGATGCGTTGATGATCGCAATACCGTCCGCGATCTCCGATGCAGCCTGTTCCCCCTGCACGGCGACGGGAAGAACGCTGATGCGTACCTGCGGGCACCGGTTTCCCGCCACCCTGATAAAATCATGCACCGCGGCGCCGCGGGGAGAGGTGATCAGCGTTATGTGCTCCGGCATGGCAGGCAGGGGTTTTTTCCTTGCCGCATCAAAGAGCCCTTCCTCTGCCAGTCTTTTTTTCAGTTTTTCAAACTCGATCTGCAGGGCTCCAGTACCGTGGAAATCGACCGCATCAACGATAAGCTGATAATCGCCCCGTGGCTCATACACGGAAATACGGCCGCGGCAGACAACATGCCGGCCATCGGCAGGCTGTTCCGCCAGGTATCGCTGCTGCATCTTGAAGAGAACCGCCTTGATCTGGGCCTGATCATCCTTGAGGGTGAAATACATGTGGCCGGAGAAAGGCCGGCGCAGGTTTGAGATCTCTCCGGCTATGCTGACAAAGGGAAAACGGCCTTCAAGTATATCCCTGATGGAGGCATTGATTTCAGAGACGGTAAATATTTTTGAGCTGTCCATGACCCGAGACAATGGTTGTTTAGTAATGCTTTTTTCGACCAAAGTAGTATAGTAAACGGTTCTTTACCGGTAAAGCAAAATCATTTCGTCAATTGAGAGAGAACCATGAATCAACAGAGCGCGTTTGATCGCAACCATATAGAAAAAGAGGCGGTAGCGGAAACAGAAGGGTTGCTGGACCAGTTTAATCTGCCGCCGGCAGTGATTTCGTTTATCCGCGAAAACCAGCGTGCCATCTGGGTTGTTGTCGGCTGTATCGCCCTGGCCGTGACCGCTGTTTCCCTGTACGGGACCTACAGGTCGTACCGGGAAGACAAGGCGGCGTCGGCCCTGACGCTGGCACTGAAGGCTGAGGGTGAGGACAAAAAACAGCAGATTGAGCAGGTCGTGAATGAATTCGGTTCCACCTCGTCCGGTTTCTGGGGCAGGATAGAGCTTGCCCATCTTGCGGCTGCAGAGGGAAATATAGCTGAAGCAATAGAGGCGTTGACTGATATCCAGCGCTCTGTTTCCGATAAAGACCCGGTTGCCCCATTGCTGCACTATAACCTCGCGCTTCTGCATGAAAAAAACAATGACCTGAACAAGGCGCTTGCCGATTTGACCGCCTTGAGCGGCTTCAAGGGGTTTGAGAAGATTTCTTACCAGGCCATGGGCCGGCTGTATGAACAGCAGGGCAGCAGGGACAAGGCCCTGGAGATGTACAGGAAATACATGAGCTTCGGGGAGCCTGAAACCGGTCAGCCCCCTGCTGGTCCCGATCGGAGCATGATACAGGCAAGGATACGTCGTCTGGAGAAGTGATGGAGATCATCCGTGTTCCGGCTGAAATGCGGGCCTGGTCAAGAAAACAGGCCGCGGGCGGCAGGAGTGTCGCCCTTGTTCCGACCATGGGTTTTTTTCACGAGGGCCACCTCAGTCTTATGCGCATGGGGCGGCAGCATGCGGACCGGGTCATTGTCAGCCTTTTCGTGAATCCCATCCAGTTCGGGCCGGGTGAAGACCTTGAGGCGTATCCCCGCGATTTTGAAAGGGACTGCCGCCTAGCGGAAAACGAGGGGGTTGACATTGTCTTTGCACCGGATGCCGGGGACATGTATCCGGAAGATTTCATGACAAGCGTCTCTGTCAGCGGTATTACAGAGCGTCTCTGCGGTGCGGCCCGGCCCGGTCATTTTGACGGGGTGGCAATCGTGGTAACGAAACTCTTTCATATCACCGGAGCGGACTGCGCGGTGTTCGGAGAAAAAGATTTTCAGCAGCTGGCAGTCATCCGGCGGATGGTCAGGGACCTGAATATGGAGATCGAGATTATCGGCCACCCCATTGTCCGGGAGCCCGACGGCCTGGCCATGAGTTCCCGCAATACGTACCTTGACCAGAAGGAACGGAGTTCGGCGCTGTGCCTCTCCCGGTCACTTGCGCTTGCGCGGAGCAGTGTGAAGGCCGGTATGCTTGATACCCGCGAACTGGCAACGGTTATCCGTGATCACATCCTGTCCTTCCCCGGGACGGAGATCGATTATGCTGAATTCGTCGACAGCCGGAGCCTGAAACCGGTCCCACGGGTTGATGAAAAGACACTCCTTGCCCTGGCAGTACGGATAAACGGCAGGGTTCGCCTTATTGACAACGGGCTTGTGGTGCAATAAGAGGAAGGCAGCAGCATGTTGTCTGCTGTTGTGTATATCAAATGTCATTTTTTTTGAGGCGCGTTGATTGATTTTGTCAATCATGTGTGGAGACAATGTTACGTTTTATGCTGAACACCAAGATTCACCGGGCAACGGTAACCGCGTCCGATGTGAACTACGAGGGAAGCCTGACCGTTGATCGCGACCTGATGGACCTTGCAGGCATTGTGCCCTTTGAACAGGTGAAAGTGTATAATATCAGCAATGGCGAGAGGTTTGACACCTATGTCATCGAGGGCGCCCGCGGATCCGGCGCCATCGGACTCAACGGTGCTGCAGCCAGGAAGGGGCTGGTTGGCGACCTGATCATCATCGCCACCTATACGGCAGTGTCTGCGGAGGAGATGGCAAGCCATAAGCCGACCATCCTGCTGCTGGATGAAAACAACCGGGTGAAAGACCACCTGGACAAGTAAAGAGAGGAGTATCATGCCCGGTTTTGAAGTTTTCGGTGAAGAGGAAAAACGCCAGGCCATGGATGTCTTTGATACGGGTGTCCTGTTTCGCTACGAGTTTGCCGGACAACGGCGGGATATCTGGAAAGTCAGGGAATTTGAAAAAGCCTTTGCCGGCTATACCGGGGCCGGCTATGCCCAGGCCGTTACCTCGGGTACGGCAGCCCTGAAAGTGGCCCTGGCGGCGCTTGGGGTGGGGCCCGGTGATGAGGTGATAACCCAGGGCTTTACCTTCGTGGCCACCTGGGAGGCGATATTTGATGTCGGCGCCGTCCCGGTCTTTACCGAGGTTGATGAGACGCTCAACATGGATCCGGAGGATCTCAGGAAAAAAATCACTCCAAAAACCGCAGCCATCATTCCGGTCCACATGTTAGGGGCCCAGGCCAGAATACAGGAGATCATGGCCGTGGCCGACCAGCACAACATCCCGGTCATCGAGGACACGGCCCAGGCAGCGGGCGCCCGCCTGGAGGGTAACCACCTGGGGACCTTTGGAGCCTGCGGCACCTTTTCCTTTGATTCCGTCAAGACCATGACCACGGGTGAGGGCGGTATGATCATCACGGATGATGAGAAGATATGGCGAGCCATGTCCGAATATCACGACCATGGCCATGATCACGCAGTCAACCCCGGGGGGCGAGGCGGGGAAGGTCGGCGGTTCATCGGTTTCAACTACCGGATGATGGAGCTGCAGGGCGCCATCGGGCTTGCCCAGCTTGCCAAGCTTGACCAGATGATTGTGGAGCAGAAAAAGAACAAGACAGTGCTGAAAGGGGCTGCCGCAAAGATACCCGGGGTAAGGTTCAGGGAGATCCTTGACGAGGCCGGAGACTCGGCCACCTTTCTGGCATTTATGCTGCCGGACCGGGAGCGGGCGGCCCGGGTCAACGAAGTACTGAAGGAAAGCGGGGCCGGAGCCATCAATTTCGGGGAAAACACCTGGCATTTTTATCCGCAGTGGGAGCATCTCATGAATGGTTCTACACTGTGCCGGGGAGGTTGGCCTTTTGGAGCGCACGGCAAACGGAGAGTGGTGTATGATCCTGATGGCCTGCCGCAGTCAGCGGAAATAATGACCCGCACCCTGGTATACCAGGTACCCATCAGGCTGGGCGAGGCACAGAAAGAGACCATGCTCGGGGCATTGCAAAAGGCGGCGTCCCTGTAACGTTATTGCCTGCCGGGGATCATGTACACGTCAAAGCGGGTCGTTTTGCTGCCGAGGCTGTGGGAAGGAGTGCTGCTGCCTGCCAGAGGCGGGGCTGTTTTCGGCCGCTTGACCACAACCCTTTTGCCTGTAGCAGACAGCGCCTCGCCAAGGAGCTCTTCCGCATCAGTCTCATGGCCGAGCAGCCTGTTCAGGATCTGCATCTCCTTTTTGACCAGGGCGCTTTTTTTCCTCTGCGGGAACATGGGATCAAGGTAAACAACATCATATTTTGCGCCCGGGCGGGCAGAGTCGCGCAGAAACCGGAGGCTGTCGCCGGTTGACAGGTGAATTCTTTCAGCGGCAGGGCGGGTGTCCGGGTGGCGGGAGGCTCTTCGCAGGCCGTCTTCCAGCATGGCGGCAACGATCCGGTTACGTTCAAACATGTGAACACGGCAGCCGTGGCTGGCCATGAGAAAACTGTCCCTGCCCATTCCACCGGTGGCATCAAGGACCGATGGCGGCTGGTTTTTATGAAATCCCACCGCCTTGAGCAGGACTTCTTTGCCCGCATGCAGTCTCCTGTATCCGGCCCGTCCCGTGACAAATTCAGCATAAATGCGGCCCTGCAATACAGCGTCATGCGGCATGGAAAGACCCAGCCTGCCGCGGGAAAAGCTGAGGATAAAATCATATCCCGTACTGTCGGTAATGACCGGCAATGCGAGAGACGTGGCCAACTGCGCCTCTCGTTCCTGGCGGCCGGGTTCAGCCAGGTATATTCCCACGCGGGGGTTTTCTGTTGTTGGGACAGGTGCCATGCATTATATAGTGTTGAGTGTTCCACGCGATGCCCCGGACTCTGCCGGGGTACGATATTCATAATTGATCGGACTGATCTAAATGACAAGAATTTTTTGTGTTTTCCTGTGTACGGTATCCCTGCTTTTTGTGTCGATTGGTCCGGTCCTGGCCTGGGAGGGCGCTGTGGTCAAGGTCCTGGACGGGGACAGCATGAAGGTGAAAAACAAGGGCAACGGCAGGGTGTATGAAATCAGGCTGTACGGCATTGACACGCCGGAATATCGGCAGCCCTACAGCAACAAGGCCAGGCAGCTCACCAGGCGTCTTGTCCTGGGGAAAGAAGTCTCTGTGCGGAAGAAAGACATTGACAGGTATGACCGGATCGTCGCCCTGGTTTCCCGTGGCAACACATTGGTCAACAGGGAACTTGTCAGGAACGGACTGGCCTGGTTCTATGGGCGATACTGCCTGGAACAGCCCTTGTGCGATGAATTGAAGACGCTTGAGGCACAGGCCAGGAAGCAGAAACGGGGTCTCTGGCGCGACAGGAATCCTGTCTCGCCGTGGGAGTGGAAACACGGGAAAAAAACCGAGTCATATCGAGGGTTCGGTAAATAGCTGGGTTTCCTTAACCGGGGCCGGTGATTCATTCTCCAACCTGTGACCGTTTCTCTGTAAAAGTTCTGTTTCAGGCTCTGGTTGCCGGTGTCCTGACCAGGGATCCTGGTCATACCCCAGGGCCTCCCAGTTCATCCGGCTGTCTCTGCCATGGCAATCCATGCAGCCCAGCGCATTCCCGGCCGGTACGACACCGTGGTTGATTCTACGGTAGGCGACGGTCGGGGCGACTCCGTACTGGCCGCTGTAGGGCAGGACAATCGCCTTCATCCCCTCTTCCGCAATGGTGTTCCAGTCCGAGTCCGGAAAAAGCCTGCTTCCCTGTGTGCTCAGGAGCGGCGAGATGAGGTAGCGGTACTTTGTATCATAGAACTGGGTCCCGTGGATGACCCTGAAAGGGGAAATTTTTGATTTCGAACTTCTTGGAGAAGGTTGCTGCAGGTATGTGAGTTCCTGCGGCCTGATTCTCCTGCCCCTGGAATAGAGCAGGTCACCCCCGTCATCCCACATGTAGACCGGCTGGATCATGGTCGATGTCGTGAAACCGTTGTGGTCCTGGAAAACAATTCTGCCGCCCGGCACAGCCTGAAAGATCGGCTCTGTTTTCCCGGTCAGCAGCCAGTTCCAGTTCAGGATTGCCGGTGTCTTTGCGGCATATTCAGGGATATGACAGGTGCGGCAGGAAATAACCTCTGCATGGCTGTTCAAACGCTCCATCTCGTGAGGCATGTTCGAATGGCAGGAGGAACATCCCTCTCGGGTTGATGACAGGGGGGTGTCATGCATCATTGCCCTGCGAAACGAGTGACCGCTGCCGCTGACGTGACATGTCTGGCAGGTAAATGCGCCGGCCCGGCCGGCCGCCATGTGTATATCGGTCCGGGAAAGGGACCAGGGCCCGGCCGTGTCTGCATTTTCCAGTGCAGCTGCGGTGAGGCCGCAGTCCGCAAAATGGCATGTTGTGCAGTTGCCCGGCCGGGGTCTGCCCACATTGCGGGCAATGTTTTCAAAATCACCCTGTTCCAGTCTGGCTGCTGCAGGGTTCCTGGTATATTTTCCAGTGGTATCGTGACAGACAAGACAGTCGATATCTGCCATTTCAGCGTTCTCAAAAACATCGATACCCGGGTTGCTGCTGATGTGGCACCTGAGACAGCGGGAAGGGTTGGAGGCTATGTCGATGGCAAAGCCGGCCAGGGAGTCTTTTTTTCCGAACATGGTGTCTTGCCCGTTGACGGTACGCTGCCGTTTCCAGGTCCAGTGGGTGCTCTTCAGCACCTCATCCGCCTGTTGCGGGTGGCACCCCAGGCATTTGATGGTGACATCCCGGCTGGAGTTGAACAGGCCCTTTATGTTTTTATGCGGCTCCAGGCCGAGAGCCGGAGCAGCCCAGAAGGACAGGACCAGGCAGAGTGCCGGTACAAAGCCGGTGAAGATGCAGGGTTTCCGGCTATTCATTTTTTGTCACGTTCCCGGAGACGATACGTTCAATATCATCCCGGTTAATGGTTTCTTTCTCTAAGAGGGCATGGGCTATGGCGTCCAGGCACGTCCTGTTTTCAACCAGTATGCTTCGTCCCGTATCATACGCTGACTGGACAAGACTTTTCACCTCGTGATCAATGGCCAGGGCTGTTGTTTCGCTCATAATCTGGCCGGGCTGCCCGTTCAGCGGGTCAGAAGGCCTGAAAATCATGGGGCCGATTTCCTTGCTCATACCCCATTCACAGACCATTTTACGGGCAATATCAGATACCCGCTCGATATCGTTGCCGGCCCCGGTGGTGATTTCATCAAAGACAATTTCCTCAGCCAGGCGTCCGCCAAGAAGTGTGCAGAGGTTGTTGAACAGGTAGGTGCGGTCCTGGGAGTATTTTTCATCTTCCGGCAGCTGCATGGTTACCCCAAGAGCCCTGCCCCGCGGTATGATGGTAACCTTGTGAACCGGATCCGTGCCCGGCAGCATCCAGGCCACCAGGGCATGGCCGGCCTCGTGGAATGCCGTGATTTTCCTTTCCTTTTCAGTAATGATCAGGGAGCGGCGTTCAGCGCCCATCAGGACCTTGTCTTTTGCCTCTTCCAGGACTGCCATGTCTACCATCGTGTCTCCTGCCCTGGTGGTCAGCAGGGCAGCTTCATTCACCATGTTGGCTAACTGGGCGCCGGAAAACCCGGGGGTGCCCCGGGCGATGACAGCCCAGTCAACATCAGCAGCCACCCTGATCTTCTGGGCATGAACCTTCAGGATTTTTTCACGGCCGGCAACATCGGGCAGGGGAACCATGACCTGGCGGTCAAAGCGCCCGGGCCGCAGGAGGGCGGGATCGAGTATGTCCTGCCGGTTTGTTGCCGCAATCACAATGACATGGTCATTGGCCTCAAAGCCGTCCATTTCCACCAGGAGCTGGTTCAAGGTCTGTTCCCGTTCGTCATTGCCGCCACCGCCGGACGCACTTCTGTGCCGGCCGACAGCGTCGATCTCGTCTATGAAGATAATGCAGGGTGCTTTTTTCTTTCCTTCCAGGAAAAGATCCCGGACCCGGGATGCCCCGATACCAACGTACATCTCGACAAAGTTGGATCCGCTGATGGAAAAAAAGGGGACTTGCGCCTCACCTGCAATAGCCCTGGCCAACAGGGTTTTTCCGGTTCCGGGTTCTCCGTAGAGCAGAACACCGGTAGGGATCCTGGCGCCGGCCTCGGTAAACTTGTCCGGGTTTCTTAAAAAGTCGACAATTTCGGCAACCTCATCTTTTGCCTCATCCACACCGGCTACATCACTGAAGGTAACCTGGGGGTTCTCAGTGTCAATCAGCTGGGCCCTGCTCTTGCCGAAGGCCATGGCCTTGCTGCCGCCGCCGCCCTGGGCCTGACCTTTATGCATGAAGAAAAACCAGAAAATAAAGAGAAGGATGAAGGGGACCCAGGAAAGAAATGTCTTCATGAACCAGTGGGGTTCCTTCTTTTCATGGACCTCGATATTCACCTTCTGGTCCAGAAGCAGAGACAGGGCTTCATTGCTGGGTGGAACAATGGTCTTGTAGATTTTGTTGTCAGTCGTGGTCCAGCTTATGCTGTTGCCTTCAATAATAACCGTGTACAGGTGTCCCTTGTTCACCGTCTGGAGGAAATCATTGTAGCGGACAAAGGTAATGTCCTCCGGTGGCTGCTTGAAAAAGTTGAACGCGAGAAGGCCGACCAGGCAGATGATCAGCCAGATGGAAAGGTTTTTGTAAAAATATGACACTCTGTTTCTCCGTGATACTGTTCGTGAAATCAATGCAGATTGCGTTGAGGTACCATATATTACTTCAAAGGTAAAGTATCTGTGTACGGATGGGAGGGGATAGGAAGAGTTTTTCAACGGTTTTGCAAAAGAAAACCCCGGAGCCGCCACTCCGGGGTTCTTGACAAGCTCACTCGTTTTTTGGCTTTTTGTTGAGCAGCTGTCTTTATATAAGCACGTAGCGTGCCGGAATCCGTCCACAGGGCAGATTCAGTATCATGTTTCACATCAACCAGCTGATATTATGTATTTTTTATGGGAAAAACAAAAAAGGAGAAAGGAGGTATCACTGCTGTGCAATAGTGACCAGAGGGCGCAAAATGATTCCTAAAATATTTTTGCGGGCGTTTTTTGCGTTAACAGAAAAAATGAACCGTTATTCATTTATTTTGTGGTACATTGCACTTTATGCTGTTTTTGCAGCAGGATTTGTGGTACCTAATTCATTAAATTAAAAAAGAAAATTATGGAACATAACTATTTCCTAATAACTGTATGGGTTAATTTTCTGTTAACAGCATTGTGCAAGAGCTGATTTTTTTTAAAAAATAATGTCTGTTTTTCTTGACAACGATATTTTTTTGTCGTTAAAAGGAAATAAGTTTGAGAAAAGAAATGTAAATGGGACTTTGCAAGTTACAACATGAAAAAATCAAAGGAGACAAGGAGGTAAAAAAAGCAGGTACGAAGGTTGACCGGTGCTCATCCGCCAATGAAAACCGGTTGAGAGTTTTATTCAATCCAGGCGACTGGAGGACAAGCTGATGGAAGGTATTGTGTTTATCGTTTTTTGGCTCAGTGGTGCTGCACTCCATACCCTGTTTGACCTCAAGGTCAAACCGGTCGTCCAGGCCTATAGGGAAGAAAGTGA
>JAJRVA010000225.1 GCA_024277485.1 Deltaproteobacteria bacterium
GCGATTTTCATTGTCCCCATACCCCGCAACCTTGACGTGCCCCCATGAAACCAGGGGCACGTTATCGTTTTTTATCCTGAAAAGAGCTGTTATGTTCGAGCCAACCAGTAGCTTGACATCCTTGTTTTCTTACCTTCGAGCGAATTGCCACTTTTGGTAAGAAGTTCAACAATGCTTTGACCAGGATTGGGCTACAGGTTTAAATGCTCTAACTCTACGAACTTCTACAGGGTTAGTGGAGTTTGGACTTGGCAGTATACTGCTTTGCAGCGGCCTGTGCTTACACCGCCTGGACTTCAATTTTTTTCGGCCTGGCCGGGGCGGCCTTGGGAAGAATGACTGTCAGCAGGCCGTTCTCGAGAGAGGCCCGGATGCTTTCCTGGTCAATGGTTTCCGCAAGTGTAAACCGGCGCAGGTAATGGCCTGTTTCATATTCCTGCATAAGAACATGGGCATCCGGAAGCTCATCCGGCTGTCTGGCGCCCCTGATGGTCAAAAGATCGTCCTCAAGGCACACGTCTATTCCTTCAACAGGCACACCCGGCATTTCGGCGATAACGGTTACCTGTGCGTCATTTTCAAAAATATCAACAGCAGGTACAAAATGTTTTTCCGGCTTGGTTGTCTCGCCGCTATGCTGAACTTCCCGCTTCTGCTGGACTTGCAGTTCATGGTCACTCATGGCGCACCTCCACGTTACTCGGTTGAAATTGTGATCTGACGGGGCTTTACTTCGGCAGCTTTGCCCATGGTAACAGTCAGGATGCCGTTTTTCAGCCTGGCGGAGACATTGTCCGGATCTATCTTTGTCGGCAGGGTGATGGCCCTGCTGAAGCTCCCCCGTTCAATTTCCCGGCGATGAAAAGAGATTTTTTCATCTTCATGCTTTTCCCTGGTCCCTTGAAGCGAGAGGGTCTCGCCCTCAATGGAAATATCCAGGTTTTCGTCCTTTACGCCGGGGATTTCCGCTTTTATGATAATATTTTCCCTGTCTTCATACACGTTAACCGGAGGGAAAACCGTCGCTTTGCCGTGCAGGACATCTCCCCCGGCCATGCCCTGCGAGAGCTGGTCCATGCCCCGGCGAATACGTTCAAATTCAGCCCAGGGGTTCATAAAGCCCGGTCGTTCCGTTAAACGAATGATAGCCATATCTTCCTCCTTGCAGGTTGAGTTGCCAAACGAATTCACTGCCGGCCGGGTACCCTGTACCCCCGTGCCCGACTGGCCTGCCTCCCTGTACAATCAAAAAAATAAACCGGAAAAAGGGGTTGTCAAGGAGGTGGGATCGTCTTTTGAAACGCCATATTTTACCTACCAACTCGCCGGATAATCGTGTATAGTGGCGCCGCGACAATTCGTATCTATTTTAATCAGACATAATCAACTGAAGGAGGATTTGATGAAACTCATTTTATTGGGAGCGCCCGGGGCCGGCAAGGGCACCGTGGCAAAACTGCTGACGGCAATAGACGGATCGGTCCAGATTTCAACCGGAGACATTCTCAGGGGAGCTGTCCAGGCAGGCACGGAACTTGGCCGGGAGGCAGAGGGCTATATGAAACGCGGTGATCTTGTCCCTGATTCCCTTATAATGGGGATTATGGAAAAACGACTGCAGGAGCCCGACTGTGAAAAGGGTTTCCTGCTCGATGGTTTTCCCCGGACAATACCCCAGGCCGAGGCATTGAAAGAACTGCTGGCCAGGCTTGGGATTACCCTGGACATGGCAGTGAATATTGATGTGCCAAGGGACATCATACTTGATCGTCTCTGTACCCGGCGCACCTGCGAAAATTCCGACTGCCAGGCCATCTATAATGTCAAATCAAGTCCCCCGAAGCAGGAAGGCATCTGCGACAAGTGCGGCTCCAAAATCATCCAGCGTGAAGATGAGACGGAAGAGGCCATCAGCCATCGCCTGGAGACCTATAACGAGAAAACAGCGCCCCTCATCGGTTTTTACGAGAAGGAAGGTCTGCTGGTTACCATTGAGGCCACCGGCAGCGATGAGGTTGTTGATGGTGTCAAGGCAAAACTCGGTTTGTAGAAGGAGGAGAAGATGAGCATGCCTGTTGCACAGACTGATTTCAAGGACCTGAACCTGCTGCATCGGGGAAAGGTCAGGGATATGTACGAGATTCCCGGTCACGCTGACAAGCTTCTCCTTGTCGCAACAGACAGGATATCCGCCTATGACGTGGTCATGAATGAGCCTATTCCCGGGAAAGGGGCAATTCTTACCGGGTTGTCCCTGTTCTGGTTTGACCTGTTAGGTGATATCGTGCCCCATCACCTGATATCAGCAGAAGTGGAAGAGTATCCAGAGGTCTGCCGTCCATACCGGGAGCAGCTTGAAGGACGGTCCATGCTGGTCCGGCGCACCCGTGTCCTGCCCATTGAATGCATCGTCCGCGGATACCTTTCCGGTTCGTTCTGGAAGGCCTACCAGAAAGACACGAATGTATGCGGGTTTCAGCTTCCCCAGGGAATGCGGGAATCGGACCGGTTTGAAAAGCCTCTCTTTACCCCTTCCACCAAGGCTGACCAGGGTGAACATGACGAGAATATCTCGGTTGCACGCATGGAGGAGATTATCGGAGCGGACCTGGCCGGCAGGGTTGCGGATATCAGCGTGCGGCTGTATGAAAAAGCAGCGGATTACGCAAGAAGCAAGGGTATCATCATTGCAGACACCAAGTTTGAACTGGGAATGGCGGGTGATGAGCTTATTCTGATTGATGAGGTCCTGACGCCGGATTCTTCCCGCTTCTGGCCCCTGGATGAGTACAGGCCGGGCCAGGGACAGCCGAGCTTTGACAAACAGTTTCTGCGGGACTATCTGACATCCCTTGACTGGAACAAACAGCCGCCGCCGCCGACACTGCCCCAGGACATCATCGATAAAACCAGGGCCCGGTATGAAGAGGCCCTGGCCAGGATAACCGGCTGAAATGCTGACAGGCTGTCCTATCAGGCAATGATATGCCACTGGTGAAAGAGGCACGAATACTTATTATAGACGCTGATGAGTCTGTCCGCTTCACCTTTGAAAAATTCCTGAGCAAAGCGGGTTACGGGCCGGTAGTTTCCGTTGCAACGGCGGCAGGTGCGCTTGCCGCTGTGAAAAATGCCGTGTTTGACCTGGTCATCGGCGACATTCTGCTTGAAGATGTCAAGGGGCCGGAACTTTTGAAGCAGTTGCGGCAGGCAGGGGTCGACTGCCCTGTTGTCATGATTACCGGGGTGCCGGACATCGAATCGGCGACGGAAATGCTCCGATTGGGAGTCTTTGATTATATCCACAAGCCCATCAACAAACAGCTCCTTCTGCACTTTACCAGCCAGGCCCTGCGCCACCGTATTCTTCAGAAAGAAAAAATCAAGCTTGAATCTGAAAATGAAAAGTACCGGCGCTACCTTGAGGCTGTTTTCCGGTCGGTCCAGGACGCGATCATTACGGTTGATCGTGACATGGGGATCATCCAGCTGAATGAAAAAGCGAAAAAGTGGATCTCGGAATACACGGAAGGGCGCGGCGGTGTTCCGGCGAGCCTGCTGGATATTCCGGGTGAATTTGGAGAATCATGCCGCCGGGATGCGGCCCAGGTCATTGAACAGAGAGCCGAGGTACGCGAACACAGAATTGAATACGCGCGCCGGGACGGGACAAACCGGCTGATCAGCCTGAATGGTGCGCCCATTTTTGACGACACCGGTTCTTTCTACGGTGTGGTGCTTGTGGCCCGCGACATTACCTCCGGTGGATTTTTGCCTGACAGTGATTTCACGGGTTCTTTTCATGGCTTTGTCGACAACAGCCCGGCCATGCTTGAGGTGTTTCATCTCATACGGAATGTCGGCAAAGTGGATACCACGGTCCTCATCACCGGTGAATCCGGAACCGGTAAGGAGCTGGCAGCAGAGGCGCTCCATGCCGAAAGCCCGCGGTATGACGGTCCCCTGGTAAAGGTCGACTGCGCCTCGATTCCGGAAGACCTCCTTGAGAGTGAGTTGTTCGGTCACAAAAAAGGAGCTTTTACCGGCGCTGAGAGTGACCGGACAGGAAGAATCCTGCAGGCCGATGGGGGCACCCTTTTTCTTGACGAGATAGGTGATATCTCGTCGCGACTCCAGCTGCGGCTGCTACGATTTCTTCAGGAGCGGACTTTTTACCCGGTGGGCAGGGATAAACCCGTGCATGTCAATGTTCGCGTGATCACTGCGACCAACGCTGATCTCCAGGATAAGGTCAACAGGGGTATCTTCCGCGAGGACCTCTATTACCGCCTCAGGGTTGTGGAAATAAACCTGCCTCCGCTTCGTGCCAGAAGGGAGTCCATACCTCTTCTTGTCAACCATTTTGTTTCCACCTTCAATACCAAGCTTGAAAGAGATATTGACGGTATTTCCGACCAGGTCATGAATGCTCTGGTTCAGTATTCCTGGCCCGGCAATGTCAGGGAACTCCAGCATACTATTGAGCGGGCCTGTGTTTTATGCAGCGGCCCAACACTCTCTCTTGATTGTCTCCCTCCCGAGATACGCAGTCCGTCAGCCGTCCCGGCTCATTCCACTTCTCCCCGGCCTGCTGTACCTGTGCAGCCTGCACCTGCATCGACTTCACAAGCAGAAGCTATGGGCGCTTCCCCTTCCCGGCCTTTCCCTGTTCTTGATGAGGTGGAGGAAATTCTTGACGCACTGCAGCGTGCGGAAAACAACAAGGCCAAGGCAGCCCGCCTTCTGGGTATTGATCGAAGCACTCTTTACAGGCGCATGCGTCGCCTGAATATCTCACCTGTTGCAAAATAAGTGGTGCGCGCAACGCAATGTGTTGCGCTTGGGTGTTGCACGTGCTACACATGTTGCGCAACATGTTGCCCTGTGGCAGGCAGAACGAGACCAGTGCTGAATCACGATTATGAAAAAAATAAACATGCGAAAACAATATGTTACGCGCTAAAACGCTTTTTTTGCGTTGAGAAATATTTTCTGGCACAGCGGGTGCAATATAAGGGGCA
>JAJRVA010000016.1 GCA_024277485.1 Deltaproteobacteria bacterium
GCCCGGTGAGAATGCGCGTACAGACCGCTAAAATGGGCATGGGCAGCAGGGCGAACAGGGTCAGCTTCAGGTTGAGATGGACCATGAATCCGATGGCGGCACAGGACATGACAAGGGCGTCAACTGCGGAAACAAGTCCGATGCCGTAGGCCATCTGGACAGCCTGCAGATCATTACTGGAATGGGCCATGATATCGCCCGTTGACCTGCCCTCGAAAAAAGACCGGTCCATTTTCAGGGTATGGTCGAAAATCAGGTTGCGGATATCAAGTTCAAGGAGGCGTGAAAAACCGATTATCAGGTATCTCCAGCAGAAACGCAATGCCGCGGCCGCGGCTGAGACAAGCAGGACAAAAAGACTGATTTTCAGGAGGCCTGCCTGCGTGGCGCTGCCGCCAGACAGGCTGTCGACCGCCCACTTGAGCAGACGGGGAATGGTGAGCTGGAGAAAATCCACCCCGATCAGGGCCCCGAAACCAAGGGCAAGCCGGTACCGGTTGCGGACAAAAACCGGCCATATTATCCGCAAAGCCGACAGCTTCCCCCCCTCCCCCGCACTCCTCACTCCAGTCACCTGACCTTTGTCCTCATAATCTCATTATACGCGTCAGCCATCTCAATAAACTCATCATGGTCTCCGCCCCTGTCCGGATGCAGCTCACGAGCCTTTTTCCTGAACAGCTTTTTGAGTTCCCGGCGGCTCATGGATGCCAGCTCGGCCCGGCTTAAGCCTAAGACAGTGGACACCTCCGACATGGTCATCCTTTTTCCCGCTTTCGGCGGAGTGTAACGCCGCCGGGAATCCATAAAACCCCTGATATACTCTTCCCAACCGGTACCTGAGGCAAACGAATAATCAAAGTACATGATGATATAGCGGGCCAGGTACTCGTGAAGACAATCCGCTCTGTCCAGCCCCAGCCAGAACCGCTTGTCAGCATCCAGGCAGCAGACCTGTTCAACAAAATGATTGTCAAGCTTCTCTGCAGGCAGTGCCTCAGGCATTCTCCGGGCGTAACTCTCGGTAAAAAAACGCAGCAGATCAAATATGGCGACCATATACAGCTTGTATTCATGGGGGCTGAGGACCTGTTCCTGGCGGAGAATATACTGCTCAATTTCGTCCCGGGATTTGCCGGGCAGTACACGGTACAGGGCAGCGGTCCTGTCAAGGCGCTGCTGGTCAACCTGGCCGAACCGGAGAAAATGCAGGCGCCTCCGGTCAAAGAGATGTGTTTCCTGTATGATCTTTTTTTTTCTTGCGCTGGAAAGAGCTGTCCAGCCCCGGTTTCCGGAACGGTCTGCAAAGGAGTTGACCCGAAACATCACCTCGGGATCGACAAAGGGATAAAAAAGTTTCTCCAGGTCAAAGGGATCAACCTCCATCCCCCTGTCCCCTAATCTCCCTGCCACCCAGTCGTTGATATAAAAAGAACCCGTCCCCGAGTAGATAATATAAGCATGCGGATCAGTTCCCAGGTCAAGAAGATCACGATGCCGCAGGCATCCCTCTTCTTCAAACGACTCGCTGATAATAAAACGGGCCTGGTTGTTGATTATTCGGCGGGCGAGATACATTTACGATGCTGCCTGGCAGAAATGATTTGTGGTGAGAATTACGGTGTGTCCGGGTATGAAGGTTTGGCGTACAGAGTATTCAGCATGCAGAATCAGGAAGTCGGTTTTCACTCGCAGCCGAGCAGCTCCTTCACCGCATCAACCACTTTCTGGACATCAAAGGGTTTGCTGAAAACACGGTCTGCGCCAAGCTCCCGTGCCGCCGGCAGGTATGCTTCCGGCCCGATCCGGCCGCCGCCGGAAATAGCGATTATCCTGATCCCCTCATACTCCTTTTTCAGTCTGGAAATAGTCTCAAGCCCTTCCTGTTCCGGCATGATAAGGTCTGTTATTACCAGGTCACACGCATTTTCCCGCTGCATTTTCATGGCAACCCTGCCGTCTTCGGCAAGTACCACATCGAATCCGGCCCATTCCATCATCTGCTGGAGGAGGACGCGGATCTGTTCGTCATCATCAATGATTAAAATCCGCATTGTTCACTCCGTTTGATTTTGACAGCACTTCACGTACGGTAAAGGCCAGTTTTTTCATATCAAGCGGTTTGGACATAAATTTTCGTATCACCCGGCGTGCATCCTGGTCCAGGATGACCGAGTCACTGAAGCCCGAACACAACACAACCGGGACATTCTTGCCCGCATCGTGCAGATCACTGGCCAGCTCGACACCGGAATTTCCGGGCATGGAATAATCCGTTATGACCAGGTCAACATGAAAGGACTCCCGGGTCAACATGGCCAGGGCCTGCTCGGTACTGGTTGCCGGATAAACCGTATATCCCAGGTATTCAAGCATCCGGGTCGTCATCCGCACGATATCCTCTTCATCATCCACAAACAAAATCTTTTCACTTCCGCGCGGGACGCCAAGCACCGCGTCTTCATTGGTATCCTCCCTGCCATCAATGCACGGGAAAAAAACCGTGAATTCAGATCCGACCCCCTCGGTGGACTGCACGTCCAGTTCACCGCCGTGGGCCGTAATAATCCCATGGATAACGGCAAGGCCCATGCCGGTCCCCTCGCTGACGTCTTTGGTGGTAAAGAAAGGATCAAAAATTCTTTCCATTACCTCCGGAGACATGCCATGCCCCGTATCTTTCACAGTCATGGCAACGTATCTCCCGGGTTTCATGTCCGGATAGCGGTGAGGATTAAGATCCGCGTAGTCAAGCGTATGAAGTGAAATCTCCAATATGCCTCCATGTTCATCCATGGCCTGGGACGCGTTGGTACAGAGGTTCATGAAGACCTGGTGCACCTGGGTCAGATCGGCGTGCACCTGGCAGGTATCGGGGTCAATTGCCGTTTTTATCTCTATATTGGCCGGCAGGGAGGAACGCAGCAGTTTCACCCCCTCCTTGATGACCGGAGTTATCCGGGCGTTCTGACGCTGTGATTTCCCCTGGCGGCTGAAGGCCAGAATCTGGCTTACAAGGTCCTTGGCCCTGTTGCCGGCCTTCTTGATGGCCTCAAGATGTGAACTGACATCATCCACCGGAACACTGATCTTTTCACCTGCACCTTTTCCTTCGGCCATTGCAGAAAGACGATATAACAGCAGGTCGGCATTGCCGAGAATAGCCCCCAAAATATTATTGAAATCATGGGCAATACCACCGGCCAGTGTGGCAATCGCCTCCATCTTCTGGGCCTGGGCCAGCTGTTTTTTCAGTTTTTTCTCCGAGGTTATGTCCCGCGCCGTATGGACAAAGCCGATACATTCCTTGCCGTCAAATATGGGAGCGCAGGTTACAAGCAGGTTTCGGTCCAGGTAGTTCATGTCGACTTCCTGCTCCAGCAATTCACCGGTTTGCAGGATTTCCACGGCAGGGCATGCATCGCACACCGAGGGACTGCCGGCAAACAGCTCGTGGCATTTCCTGCCTGTCGTTTCATTGGCGTCCCTGCCTAACAACTCATGAGCGGCCCTGTTGGCAACCACGACCTCAAGGTCCTTGTCAAGGATCGTTACCGGATCGGTAATGGCATCAAACGTACTCTGCCATTCCCCGATGGGTCTGGAGAGAGAAAGGTTGGCCTCCCGGCGCCGTTCAATCTCCCTGCTGAGCTGGATATTTGCCTCTTCCAGCGCTTGGGTCCGCTCCGCCATGACCGCCTCAAGCTCTTTCTCGGACTTTCTCAGTTCTTCATTTTTCCGTTTGATGGACTCATTGAGATCAACCAGTTCTGAGAACAGTTTATTAAAACTGACGTAAAGTATTACTGAGGCAGCGACAAGCGCTGTCAGGGTAATCAGGCCGAACGTGACAAAATTTTCATTCTGACTGTCGATGTAGAAATACAGATAACATCCCGAAACCGCTAAGATAACGAGTATGATGGAAAGTATTGTTTTTGTCCGAAGCTGTACTGCCATCACATTACCATGTTTTGTTGCGCAATACCGGGTGCCGGAAAACTTTTTCCCTGAAGAAATGCACGATGTTCTCTCTGCGGCCGACAATCCTTTTCTGTTCAGGAATCAGATCTGTAATGGCATTGCGCATGATGGACATTTTATATTCTATATGAGAGGCAAACCTGTTGTCCAGATACCATGTATAAAAAAGCCCGAAAAGAAGCCCCGGCGGCGTAAAACCCTCTTCACCATTCACCAGCCTGGTATAGAGCAGCGAATTGTGGGCTGAAGGCCTCATCCGGGTGAGCTTGAGGTATGTTGCCAGCTCACTGCTGTTGAAAAAACTTTCACACTCCTCAGGATTCCTGAGGGTAAGCCGAAAGACACGGCCTATATTTTCTCCTCTGAACTGGATATCCTCCATGGATTTGTCCAACGCGTAATTACCAAGCAGGGACTGGCCCAGGGCGACCAGGAAAGCCATTTCAAAACGGGCTGGATCGTCGACCTGGTCCTCGCGGATGATGATTGCCTTCTGCGCCGGATCGTAAAAGGAAAAAATATTGTCCCACTGCTGGCTCCTCAACCAGTGGTCCATCCCGACAAGAACTACGCTGTCAGCGAATCCCAGGTGATCCACAAGAATATCAGGATGGTGCCATACTATTTCGGCAATCCGTTTCAGGATGAGGCTTCTTTGTTCCCCGGACATGGGACTCTGCCGGTCGGAGCCATTATCCTCCATCCAGGTGGTAACAGTGGCAAGCCAGGATTGAACTGCGTTGTAGCGAAAACAGGGGTGGGGACAATTCTGATTTAAGGCAGGGGCGATACTGTCCGGCACGGCAAGGACACCGGGCTGCATTTCATCCACATTTTGCTGACTGCTTTTCAGGCACCAGAGAGTACGTATCGCCAGGGCGAGGGAATCCGGATCATGCTGGACCACGTGATGCCGGTGCAGCTGTTCGGTCGAGAATATACCGGCCTCAACGGGTTCAAAACCGATCTCGCGCAGACGGCTCCGGTCCAGGTAGATGGGTTGCTTATCTTCCAGGGCATAGCTCTGCAGAACAGAGCCTGGTATCTCGCGCAGGCCGAGGGTCAGAACATGGCTGAAAAGGTCCCTGACCCCGCCGGGAATATTCCTGTTATATGCCCTGATGAGGTCCGACACATGAAATTTCCGTTCAGGCGCATCACGCGTCGCGTCGGTTTCCCCCTGCTGCACCCATATATTGGAGACAAGGATTTTCAGGGCTGTTGTATTGCTCCGCACCATGTCCGCCAGGCCCGGTACCTGGAGAACCGGAATAATGGAACTGTACAGGCTTCCGGGCGCGTAAACGAGTATATCCGCATCCGTTATGACCCGGCCCGCTTCGGCAGGGAGAAAAGGGGTGTTGCAGAATTCCACCACTGCCCGGTCAACGGGATAGCCCCGCCGGGCGCGACTCGATTTGTACTCGCCGGTAACAAGAACCCCGTTGGCATACAGCATCTGCAGCTGGGCGGATGTGGTTGTGCAGGGCAGGACCGCCTGCCTGGTGGTACCGATTCGCTCCCCGATCGACTCCAGTCCGTTCAGGGTGGCATCGTTGAGCAGCTGGGTGTCCGCCGCGAACTGCTCAATGGTCAATCCGGGGTCAGTGTGGCCGAAGATGGAACTTGCCAGCAGAAGGTTGCCCAGGCACTGCGGATACGCGAGGGCAGGCACGAGCCGGACATCTTCAAACAGGCGGTCGACCTGCTGCTGCAGGAAAGAGAGCAGTGGCGCCGGAATGCGCGACAAATCCGCCCCGGTGGCCTGCAGGAGAGAGCGGCCGGAATCGGGATTTGCCGCAAAACGGTAATTAAAGATAACATGCAGCTGTCCGGCCAGGGCCGCGGCCCCCCTGTCATCCAGGCCATAGAGTTCCTGCAGCCTGTCCCGGCGTATGGAAGAGACAAGGACATGGCGCAGGTCGCCCAGGGCAATCAAAGGCAGGACCTTCAGCAGTTCACCGGTCGACCCGCCGTCATCGGTTACACAGACAATACTGTGTATGCAGGGAAAAATTTCTTTCAGGCCGGTAAAAGGGGATTCACCCCATTCCGGGCGCCTGGAATCTCCGCCGACAATACTTGACAGCCCGGTTCCGCCGCCAAGTATCACAACCTTGAGGCCACGCGTGTCCTGCCGGCCAAGCTGGGCCAATGTCTCCTGGAAAAGGCCGGCAAGCCTGGCGGATAACCCCTGCGGCGGGCCGGTCAGGACAAGGCTGATTACCTTTTCGGCCACACTGCCGTCAGGAAGAAAATCAAGCGGGGAAAGCTCATCTTCCGTTAAAGCTCCCAGGCACTCCTGTAGAGTATGTGCGTCTGGATTGTTCCGCATCATGGAAACGGTTAGAGACCGGTTGCCTCCATCTGCTTTGCTACGGCTTCAACTGACTGCTGCAGGGATGCGCGCTCATCATCTGTGAGCTCAAACTCGACAATGCGCTCTATACCCTGGGCTCCAATGACCACCGGCACACCCAGGAAATAACCCGAGATGCCGAATTCCCCGTCCAGGTACGCTGCGCAGGGAAGGACGCGTCTGGTGTCGTTGATGACCGCCTCGGCCATCTCTATGGCGGCAAGGCCCGGCGTATAAAAGGCGCTGCCGGTCTTCAGGTGATTGACTATTTCAATACCGCCCATCTGGGTCCGCTTGACGATTTCCTCGATTTTCTCCGGGCTCAGGAGTTCGGTTACAGGCACCCCTCCCACATTGGCCAGGCGCACCAGCGGCAGCATGTAGTCGCCATGAATACCCATGACAAGGGCGTTCACATCCTGGGGCGCGACCCCGATGGCCTCAGCTAAAAAGGTGCGGTAACGGGCGGAATCAAGCACACCGGCCATGCCGATTATACGGTTTTTCGGCAGACCGCTTACCTTGTACGCCGTGTGCACCATGGCATCGATGGGGTTGGTCACCACGATCATGACACAGTCCGGAGAATGGCGGGCCGCCTCTTCGGCGCAGGACCTGACAATGGCAACGTTTCTGGCAAGCAGGTCATCTCTTGACATGCCGGGCTTGCGGGCCAGCCCAGCGGTGATGATCACCACATCCGAGCCGGCGGTATCCGCATAGTCATTTGAGCCGGTTACGGTGCCGGCATAACTGTCCAGGGGCCCTGACTGCAGGAGGTCCAACGCCTTGCCTTGGGGAATCCCCTCCATCACATCGAGCAGCACAATGTTACCCAGTTTCCGCGCCAGGGCCCAGTGCGCGGCAGTAGCACCCACATTCCCGGCCCCGATTATCGTAATCTTCTTCTTCATCTCCTCACCATGGGGTCAAAACTTTACGGGCTGTTGCCCAAAGTTGTTTTGAGACATTGATACCTGCATCCGCATTTGCTTAAGGTGCTTCAATTTGGTGCTAGCGAATCGAATTTGCAATAACAAGCATCTCCAATAGTTCTGAATTTGTGTCATCATTCCATTA
>JAJRVA010000226.1 GCA_024277485.1 Deltaproteobacteria bacterium
CGGCCCGCAATCCCATAAAAACAAGCAGGATAACGACGACAATAACAACAGCTTCAAGCAGGTTGATGACAAAAGAGTTGACCGCCTTGGTAACCGACTTGGACTGCATGGAAATTTCACTGAGTTCCATGCCAAGCGGTATCCGATCCTGCAGCTCATCAAGTCGCTTGAGCACCCCATTGCCCATGGAAACAGCATTACCGCCTATAACAGTGGAGATACCAATGCCGATGGCTGATTCCCCGTTATAATGGAGCATCTTCCCAGGCGGGTCGACATACCCGCGTCGAACAGTTGCAACATCCTTCAAATAAATCAGCTTGCCGCCCTTGGAGACTATGAACAACCCTTCAAAATCTTTTTCCGACTTGAATTCCCCGGTAGGGCTGATCGGAATATATTCAGAGCCTATCTTGATACTTCCCGAATCAACCGGCAAGTTTTTCGCCTGCAGGGCATCGTAGATTTCCTGCTGGGTAATACCAAGCGCCGCCATCTTGGCCCGGGACATCTCAACGTAGATAGTTTCCGGCTGTTCGCCAATGAATGCGACTTTCTTGACATCCTCCACAACGAGCAGTTCCCGTTTCAGGAGCTCCGCCACATCCTTGAGTTCGGCATAGGTGTATCCAGGCCCGGTCAGGGCAAGATACACCCCGTAAACATCACCGAAATCATCATTAACTATGGGCGACCCTGCCCCGGGAGGGAGGTGTGGAATAACATCAAGGATTTTCCGCCGCATCTCATCCCAGACTGCGGGGAGGTCATCCTTATCATAGTTGTCTTTAATCTTGACCTTGACTGTTGACAGTCCACGGGCGGAATAGGACTCCACCCGTTTGAGCTGACCCAGCTCCTGCATGGCCTTTTCAATTTTCTCGGTTACCTCAAGCTGCACCTCTTCGGGCGAGGCCCCCGGATAAGGCGTTATGATGACCGCATCCTTGATGGCAAATTCAGGGTCTTCCAGCCGGGGCAGCCCCTCATAGGACAGGTAACCGAGCACCAGCATGATCACGGTTACAGTCCAGGTGATAACGGACTTCTTGATGGAAAATTCAGCTAAATTCATTTCTTATTTTCCCTCGCGCTGCTTTTCCCAGGGCCGCACCTTCATACCCTCCTGCAACCTGGTCACCCCGGCGACAACAATTGTTTCACCGCCCTGCAGCCCCTCTTCAATAATTATGTTACTGGAACCTTCAAGGCGATTTATCCGGACCAGGGTTTTATGGACTTCTTTGCTTTCCATATCCAGAATCCAGACATAGGAGTTATTGTCTGCATCATTCATTACAGCAAGGGCCGGTATGGTAATAATAGATCCGGCTTTCTGCTCCCCATTTGCCGATGCTGTAACCTTGGCGGTCATTCCCGGCAGGATATGAGCCTCTCCCGGCTGATCCATTTCCAGGACAACCTGGTAGGTCTGGGTGGCGGGATCCGCCTGGGTGGAGAACTCTTTCACCTCGAGAGGGTATTGTTTGCCGGGCAGCGAATCAAACTCAACATAGAGATTTACTGCCCCCCCATCCCGAAACCGGGCCATGGTCAATTCGGGAACATCGATCAGAATTTCAAGCCGGTCAATGAACTGCAGAAAAGCAATGGCCTGCTTGGCCTGGACCTTTTCAAAATTTTCTACATACCGCTTGGCAATCACTCCGTCAAAAGGTGCGCGCAGAATCGTATCATCAAGAGCATTCTCCGCATCTTCCTTCTGGGCACGGGCAACATCACGGGCAGCCTTATAACGATCGAAATCCGCTTTGGAGACCTGCTTTTTAGCGTAGAGTTCCTTATATCTTCTGTACTGTTTCTCAGCCTCAACCTCACGGGCCCTGGATTCATTCAAGGCCACCTGGAAATCCCGGGGTTGAATCCGGGCCACGACATCACCTTTTTTCACCAACTGTCCTTCCTCGATGGGAAGTTCACTCAGCGGTCCGGAAACCTTGAAAGAAAGCTCAGATCTTTTGGCAGCTCGCACCTTGCCGGGAAAAGCCATTTCATCCTGACCTTCGGCAGACTGGACAGTCATTATCTTGACGGCCTGAACAATTTCCCTGGGAGGCGCTTCCTCCTCTTTGTCACAACCATATGAAAGAAAAAGAACCGCAAAAAACAGGATACCAATTGTAACGCCGGTACCGTTAGAAACAAAATATGAAGAGAGATGCCGGAGTGCTTTCATTATTCCTCCAAATGAAACATGATACGTGTCCAAAACAAAAAGAAGTTACTGATATTAATTAATCTTTAACCCTTTTTCATTCATATGAAAAGTACAATTCTCTGCGGTTTATTGATATCATCGATGCCGGTCAGCATATCATTACTTAATTTATTTTTTTCCTAACTACTCTGGTGTTGAGTTGAGCTGAAAGAGTGCCTCGAATGCAGAGGGCATTACGTTGAAAAACCGGCCCAGCCATTTATCATAGATTGTTCGTATCTGTTTTGATCGATAGAGATTGGATATCGCACGATCTGCAACAAGGCGAAAGTCTGAATCATTTTTCCTTACTGCCAGGGCAAAAGGTTCAAACGAGAACAAG
>JAJRVA010000227.1 GCA_024277485.1 Deltaproteobacteria bacterium
ACAATCCGGCAACTGAGACCTCAAGTGTCAGGGTTTGCGGAACTCTTCTACTGGTTCCTAGCCTGGCCAAAGGGATTAAGCCCTGCGGCAGCTGTCCGGTCAACGGTAACGTAGAGCGTCAACCTGGTTTTCCCCATCTTGCTGTCGGTGATGACCACCATGCAGGTTTTATTCGGCTTGACAAAGGCAAGAAGGATATCGCTGGCTGTAGACTCGCCGACAAGCTTCCACTTGTTGTTGTGCATGGAACTGACAATATAATCCTTGAGGGAGAGTGGCTCCACCCTGCCGGAATAATGCCAGACTCCGCCATGAAAAGATTCCGTCTTGATAACCATGGACTTGGTCCGGTCCCACTCAAGCTCGGTGGGCAGTTCTATGTCCTGGAGATCGCCGGCAAACATTGAGACAGAAGGTAAAGCATCGGCATCCCCGGGAGGAACTGCTGATTTTTTAGAACAGCCGGTAAATGGTATCATGGCGGTTAACAGCAGAAGGAAGGCCATACCAATGTTTCTTTGTGTTGCTCTCATTTCTCATCTCCTCTGAATTCTTGAAGAATAAAGTCAGCGAACGGTTTCCGCTGAGATTCCTGGTTTCTGTGCAGGGGGTAGCCAAGGGCCAGAACCGCCATCAGTTCAAAATCATCACCCAGGTTGAGGATAGTATTTACCTGGTCACTGTTCTGAAGAATCTGGCCCAGCCAGACCGCTCCCAGTCCCAGTTCCTCTGCCGCGAGGAGCATATTCTGGATGCAGGCGCCGGCCGACTGATGATCCTTCACCTCATTATACATGACTGATTTATCCAGCAGGACAACTATCAGGGCCGGAGCGGCAAGGATGATGTGTGAATACGTTGTCTGGCCGGCCAGTTCTGCCCGGACTGTATCATCCTGCACAAGAACAAAGCGCCAGGGCTGGTTATTCAACCCTGACGGGGCCCGGATTCCGGCTGAAACTATTTTGCAGAGCAAGGCACTGGAAACTCTTTGTTCAGTGAACTCCCTGATACTTCGCCGCTTTCTGATTGCATCCTGTACTGGCTGGTTCATGGCATATTGTGTATAATGAATAATATTAATGTGTTGTAAAAAAATAAGCTTTTTTTGTCAACCTGCATTCATCTCTCTTTCTCATAATCTGTATTTTGTGAGTTGCGGCCACCCATGGATTCTGGTATGAGAGTTGCCGAGGTTTATATTGAATAATTTAAGAAAAAATCCACCACAGCTGCCTCCTGGAACATGCCTGGTCGACACCCACTGTCACCTTGACATGCGGGGCTATGAAAACCTGGGCGAGACTGTCGCGTCAGCTGCCCGTACCGGTATTACCAGGATCGTCACCGTCGGCATTGACGTTGCAAGTTCGCGCCGGGCCGTGGAAATAGCCCGCCGCTTCAGCGGTATATATGCGACAATGGGAATCCATCCCCATAATGTTGCAGGCATCACAAACGGCACGTATTCACAACTTCAGGCCCTGGCCGAAAACCAGGTGAATAAAATTGTCGGTTACGGCGAGATCGGGCTTGATTATGCAAAAAACCATGCGCCGCGGGATGTCCAGTTAAGGGAATTCCGCAACCAGCTTGATGTGGCAAAAGAACTCAACCTGCCGGTGATCATCCATGACCGGGATGCCCACGAGGACACCCTGCAGATTTTAAACAGGAACAAACCGTTTTATGCCGGCGGGGTGATGCACTGTTTTTCCGGTAACAGCGAACTTGCCCGCAGGGTCATTGACCTGGGGCTGTATGTTTCCATTCCCGGCATCGTCACCTTTAACAAAAGCGATACCCTGCAGCAGGTTGTCCGGGATACGCCTCTTGACCGGCTCATCCTTGAAACCGACGGCCCCTTTCTGGCCCCTGTTCCTTACCGCGGCAAAACCAACAGGCCCGAATATCTGATTTTTACGGCCCGGAGAGTTGCCGAGTTAAAAAAAATATCCCTGGAAGAAACAGCCAGGCAGACAACAGCCAACGCGGAAAACCTTTTTCGCCTCAACCCGGCATGAAAAACACCGTGATCTGCACAAACCTGGAAAAAATCCGCGTAAAAATTGCAGACGCGGCGCGGCGCAGCGGCAGGAACCCGGCGGACATCCTGCTGCTTGCCGTATCAAAGCGTATGGATATTGCCAGGATCAAGGAAGCCTGTGAATGCGGCCAGCTGCTTTTTGGCGAAAACTTCATCCAGGAGGCCGGAGAAAAAATCGATCGGCTTGACAAATCCCTGTCCTGGCACTTTATTGGGCATTTACAGAGCAACAAGGCAAAAACCGCGGCCAGGATTTTTCAGATGATAGAAACCGTTGACCGGCTGAAAATTGCCCGGGCGCTCGACAGGCATGCCGCTGCAATGGACAAATCTCTCGATATTCTCGTGCAGGTTAACATTGGCAGGGAAGAACAGAAATCAGGGGTGGATCCGGGAAATGTTGAACAGTTTCTCCATGCACTTGGCCCCCTGGAAAACTTGAGGGTGCGCGGCCTCATGATCATGCCCCCGTTTTCGACTGAGCCTGAAAAATCAAGACCATACTTCAGGGCTCTGAAAAAAATAGCGGATCAGTTGCATGAACAGGGATATTTTACGGCAGGATCCCCCCCTGTACTTTCCATGGGCATGACCAATGATTATCCGGTTGCCGTTGAAGAAGGTTCAACCCTGGTACGGGTCGGCACGGCAATCTTCGGACCAAGAACATAACGGAGAATAAAAAATGAAAATAACCATGATCGGCACAGGATATGTAGGCCTGGTAACCGGAACCTGTCTTGCCGAGTTCGGACATCATGTTACCTGTGTTGATAAAATCGAAGAGAAAATACACCGGTTACAGGAGGGGCGGATCCCGATTTACGAGCCCGGTCTTGATGCACTTGTCAACAAGAATATCAGCGAAGGGCGGTTGAACTTCTCCACCAGTCCGGCCGACGCAATTCCTGAGGCCGAAGCAATCTTCATTGCCGTTGGAACACCGACGAGCAGAAGAGGGGACGGCTATGCCGACCTGACCTACATCTATGAAGCCTCCCGTGAAATAGCCGGATACCTCGAAGGCTACACCCTTATTATTGATAAGAGCACGGTCCCGGTTGGAACGGCCAGACAGGTTGAACGGATTATCCGGCAGGAAAACCCGGATGCCGATTTTGACGTTGCGTCAAACCCTGAATTCTTACGGGAAGGCGCCGCCCTGCATGATTTTATGCGGCCGGACAGGATTGTCATCGGAGTTGAGTCTGACAGGGCCGGAAAGGTACTGCACGATATCTACAAACCCCTCTACCTGCTGGACACCCCGATTGTTACCACAACCATTGAAACAGCCGAACTTACCAAGTACGCGGCCAACGCCTTTTTAGCCGTAAAAATCAGCTTTATCAATGAAATCGCCAATGTCTGTGAATCTGTTGGAGCCGATGTTACCGCCCTGGCAAAAGCCATAGGCATGGACGGCAGGATAGGGGGGAAATTTCTCCATCCCGGTCCGGGTTACGGAGGATCCTGTTTTCCCAAGGATACCCTTGCTTTGTTGCGTATTGTGCAGGAGCACGGAGTGTCACTGCGCATTGTCGAGGCTGCGGTAGAAGTCAATGCCGCTCAAAAAGCGAGAATGATAAAAAAAATACG
>JAJRVA010000228.1 GCA_024277485.1 Deltaproteobacteria bacterium
AATGATTTTATCCGGCAGAATTCCGGCTGCGGCATACGCGACGACTCGCCAATTTTCATCATAGGGATGCCCCGCAGCGGAACAACGCTGGTGGAGCAGATACTGGCATCCCATCCTCAGGTTAAGGGCGGCGGCGAGTTGAACCATTTCCCTGCTCAGTCGGTCTTTTTCGACTACGGCGCACCCCGCGTTTCGGCCAGAAGGCTGGCCGACAGCTACCTTTCCTCCACCGCGCCCTTGCGGGGAACGGCAAGGCGCCTGACCGACAAGAATCCCTACAACTTTCTCCATGCAGGGCTTATACATCTGGCTCTGCCCGATGCCGTGATCATCCATTGCCGTCGCGATCCGGTTGACACCTGTCTGTCCTGCTTCATGCAGGACTTCAGGGATGCGAACTGTTTTTCACATGACCTGGTCGACGCGGGACACTACTATCTCCTGTACGATGACCTGATGCGACACTGGGAAAACATATTGCCGGGCCGGATGCTCGAGGTCAGGTACGAGAACCTTGTCGCCGATCTGGAGGGGGGGGTTGGCCGCATGCTCTCCCACTGCCGTCTGCCGTGGGACGACTCCTGCCTGGGCTTTCACAGGATGGTCAGGCTTGTCGATACCGCGAGCAGCGATCAGGTCGTTCAGCCCATCTATACCAGTTCGGTCAAGCGATGGAAAAGATACGAGAAACATATCCGGCCGTTGATCGAGGTTCTCGGGTCACCTGCTGTGAGCAGTCGGTTGTCGGACTGAAAATGTCCGGTGCACAACACCGGAGTTCACGTGCCCGGCAGGGTGGCCGGAGTTCTCAACCGTTCAGGACGTCCCAGTCCGTGTTGTCCAGGATGTTTTTCCTGACCTTCTCTTTGAGGCCGGCATCGAAACAGTCGATGGGGTTGTACTCATCGGTCAGGATGATGTAGGGGACGTCCCGGGGGATGGCCCGCTTCCAGCGCACCATGTCGAGGAACGGGCCGCGGCTGACCGGATGCACGGGGCGGGAGGCGAGGTCCGCGGGGGAGACGGGAGCGGCCGTGCCGTCATGGGCGAAGATGGCGATATTGCCGAAGGGCTCGGGGCCGTCGGGATCGAAAAGCGGATAGACCTCAACCTCGGGGAAGACCTGCTCCAGGGTGCGGATGACCGACACGGTCATGGAGCTGTCCTCGCCCAGGCTGCCGATGTAGTTGATGGCGACCACCCCGGTGTCGGCCAGCCTCTCCCGGATGAGGCGGAAGGCCTCCAGGCTCAGGAGATGGGCGGGCGTGGTGTCGCCGGTGTACACGTCGAGCACGATATAGTCATATTTCCTGGTCGAGGTGGCGAGAAAGTAGCGGGCATCCTCGATATACACCCGGCCCGTGGGGGTGAACCCGAAGTACTGGCGCGCCAGGCCCGGGATATTGGGGTCGATGTCCACCACGTCGACCTCGATGCCGGCGCGGGCATAGTATCCCGGAACGATGCCCGCGCCCAGGCCGATCACCAGGCAGGAGACGCCGCCCGGCTTCATGATCCCGGGCACGATACCCATGGGATAGGCAAAGGGATAGACGGACAGGCCGCTGTTCATGTCCACGCCGCCCTGGACCAGGCCGTCGATGATCATCTCGCGGGTATGGATGGGGCCGTAGCTGTAGTCCACGACCTTGACATTGCCGTAAAACCCCTCCCGCTGGTCCACCACCGTGACCCTGGTGCCGTTGTCCATGACCTTGTCCACCAAGGTCGGGCGCGGATACAGGGGCAGGAGCAGCACGAGGGCGAGTGCGGCCGGGTACAGCCTGCGCAACAGCAGAAAGTAGAGGATCGCTGTGGTGAGAAGAATGGCGCCCACGAGAAAAAAGATCGTGTCCACCCGCAGGTAGGCGACAAGGACAAAGCCGGTCAGGACCGTGCCCAGCACGCTGCCCAGGGTGGAGAGGGCGTAGAAGCCGCCCACCGTGCGGCCCACCTTGCCTATCTCGCTCGTGGCGAGCCGGATGACGAACGGAGAGACGCAACCCAGGAGGAAAAGGGAAGGGCCGAAAAGGAGCAGGCTGCTGGCAAAGGAGCCGGTCCGCAGGCCGAGATGCATGCAGAGCTTGAGGACCGGCGAGCGGAGCGGAGGGATCAGCAGGGTGCAGACTCCGGCCAGGCCGATGATGATGTAGAGCAGGTCCGGGTCGCCCCTGCGGTCGGAGATGATTCCTCCCGCCGCGTACCCGGCGGCAAGGGAGATCATGGTCACGGCGATGAGCGAGGTCCAGACAAAGATCCCCACCCCGAAAAACGGCCCGATGACCCGGGATCCCAGCACCTCGATGACCATGATCAGGGTACCGCAGGTGACGGCGGAAAAGACCAGAAAGGGGAGAAAAAAGCGGGAAGACGTGGTTTTTCTGTTGTCCATAACAGGCTGTAGGTTGTAGACTATTGGTTGTAGGCCATAGACTGTAGTTTGCATGTTGGCGCGCCCGCTGTGCTGTTCCGGCGCAATGCGCATGTTTTTTTTGTCCCGGAATGCCGGGTTGCCATATCAACTCCAAAATTGAGATCCTATCATAGAATCCGTGGCGTGTAAATTGCAACCTGGACAGGCAGGGCGGGAACCGGCCGAAACGAACCGGGCAATATCGTACCTTCTGGTCGCGGGGGTCACGGTTTTTGCCTTTGTCTTTGCCCTGGAGAAGATCTACAATTACGATATCTGGTGGCACCTGCGCAGCGGGGCCTGGATGCTGGACAACCGGGAGGTCCTGCGCACCGATATCTTCTCCTTTGCCACCAGCGGCGCCTCCTGGGTGAACACCGCCTGGCTGGGCGGCATCGTCCTGGCCGCAATTAACCGATTGTCCGGCCCGGACGGCCTTGTTCTCTTCAAGGCCACGCTCATCGGCCTCAGCTTCGGCTCCGCATGCCTGTTCCTGGTCCACAGGGGAGTCAACCCCTATCTTGCCGCATCTGTTCTCGGCCTTGCCGTGGTCGCGGCCAGGTTCCGCTTCCTGCTCCGGCCCCAGATGTTCATGTTCCCCTTCACCCTGGCCCTGTACTGGCAGCTCACCGACGCTGCCCGGTCGGGTAGGCTGCCGGGCCGGACCGTGCTTGCGCTTCCGCTCATGACCGCTCTCTGGGCCAACCTGCACGGGAGCGTGCTTCTGGCGCCGCTTTTCACCCTGTTCCTGCTGATCGACAGAGGTGTCGCCGCCCTCCGGCAGAGGCCGCAAACGCGGCGCTTTCCCATCCCGCTCCGGGAACTGCTGCTCCTGCTCCTTGTCAGCGGCGCCACGCTTGCCACACCCTTTGGCCAGGACACGCTGCGCCTGGTTTTCAGGGTCATTGTCCTGGACAACATGCTCTTTTCCAGAAGCTACAGCGTGGAGGAGTTTCAGCCCCTGGCCTGGGGCAGCCACGAGGAGTTCTGGTGGCTCCTCGGCCTGACCGGCGCCTCCCTTCTCCTCAACCTGAAACGGGCCCGGCCCCTTGACCTGCTCCTCTACCTGTGCATGGCGGCCCTGGCGCTCAAAAGCGTCCGTTTCGCCGGCATTTCGGCCTTTGTCATGGCCATGCTCATGGCCCGCAGCACGCAGGAGTTTTTTGTTTTTGTCATCTCCATGCCTGACTCCCGCCTTTTCCGCGCACGCGGTCTTTCCCTCCTCCTGCTTCCCGCTCTCGCTGTTCTGGCCGCCTGGTCCTTTACAACAACTTTTACCCCGGAAAAGGTGTACCTGTGGGGCCTGGGCATCCAGGAAAGCCGGTATCCGGTCCGGTCGGTCTCCTACCTGCGCGACAGGGGGTTCAGGGGCAATATCTTCAACTCCTGGCAGGACGGCGGCTACATCCTCTACCACCTGCCCGCCGCCGCCACCTTTATCGACGGCCGCTGCCTGCCCGAGCAGCTTGCCCTGTACGAAGAGGTGGCGCGGATGGACGCGCGCCGGTTCCAGCGGTTTCTGGACAGCACCAGGGTCGATGCGGCCCTGGTGCGCAATGGCGATGCCGCTGCCGCGTTCTTCGAGCTCTCCCCGGCCTTTTCCCTGGTCTTTCTTGACGAGACACACCAGGTATACCTGCGCTCCGGCGTGGCGGGGGAAGGAGGCCTGCGTTTTTCCTTCATCAGGCCGGCCGGTTATGACCTGGGTTACCTGGCCGGCCTGGCAAAGGGAGAAAACGCGGATCTGGCCAGGGGGGAATTCCGCCGCGCCCTGGCCAGGTTTCCCGACAACTTCATGCTCAACCTCCAGTTCGCCGTTTTTCTCGATCAGCTCGAAGATCCCGCCTCGGTGGGCTATTATCTTAGAGCTGCCCGCATTAACCCACCCCTCGGTTTCTCCCATTTCCGGCTCGGTGTGCGCGGCGGCAGGGCGGCGCTGCGATACCGGAGGTGGAGGGAGGGGGTCGAGCTGCTGGAGTCGGCCCTTGACAATGGGAGCGGAAGCGCGGAGCTCCACTTTCTTCTGGGAACGGCCCGCTACCAGGCCGGCAGGCTGGAGCAGGCGGAAGACGCCCTGCGCGAGGCGCTTTCCCGGAACAAGGATAACCTGCAGACCCTGGTCAACCTGGGCTTTCTCTACGTGGACATGAAACGGTTTCGCGAGGCCGAAGCGATGTTTGCAAAAGCCCTTGCGCTTGAACCTGCTTCCGAACCCGCGGCTTACGGACATGCCCTTGCCCTGAGCGCGACGAACGGGAGCGGTGCCAAGGAGGCGTGGCAAAAGTTTCTTGACCGCTTTCCCCGCTCCAGGCGGGCAGAGGCTGCCCGAGGGTTTCTGCAGAATATCCACACAAATAATTGACCGGAAAGCGTCATGGCGAGCCGTGGCCAATATCAATATTGATATTGCAAATACATTTCTGACATTGCCTGTACTTCTTTTTTTTCTGGAATGGAAACATGCGGTTTATAAGCGAGGGAAGTGTTGAGAATTATATCGGATATATGAAATCGGCACTGAGTAAAAAACCGGTCCGGTTTTTGCAAAAAAAATGAGGTTTCACACTTGGATTCTCGTGAAAAACGCTTGACAAATTTGACGCCATTTGATTTACATAGATAATATATGTAGATGCAAAAAGCATGAGAGAGTGAGAAACAGATATGTTTGACCAAGGCTGGTCGAGCAATGTACATTGGATGCGGACAGACGCATAAAAAACACAAAATGGAGGAGAAAATGAAAAAAGTATTAATCACCACACTGGCCCTTGGCGTAACCGTCGGACTGGCATCCATTGCCTCGGCCGGCACCGTTGTGAACTCGGCCCATGACTTGAGAGGGACAATCACCACCCCCGACAACCAGATCTGCGTGGTCTGCCACACCCCGCATAACGCCTATCCTCCCACCGGTACCTCGCAGAAGTACGCCCCCCTGTGGAACCATGCGAGCACGACAGGCAACTTTACCATGTATTCCAGTCCCACCGGCACCCTGAACGCGACCATGGCCGTTGACATTCCCACCACTGACGGCACGGTCTCCCGCGCCTGTCTCTCCTGTCATGACGGCACCATTGCCCTTGATTCCTTTGGTGGAGTAACCAATGGTTCTACTGTAATTTCCGGCGCGGCCCTCCTGGGCACGGATCTCTCCAATGATCATCCGGTGGCGTTTCAGTATACATCAGCGCTGGCTACCGAAGACGGAGAGCTTACCGATCCCACCACGGCTGGTTCGTCAGGGCTCGGCGGCACCATC
This sequence comes from Deltaproteobacteria bacterium, assembly GCA_024277485.1. Next base: position 5,679 of record JAJRVA010000228.1, read on the forward strand.
CAGGACGACATGCTCTTCAACAACTCCCTCGAATGCGGTTCCTGTCATGACGTACACAACACGCCCGGGGTCAACAAGTTCCTGATCAAATCCAATGCCGCATCCGCACTCTGCCTGACCTGCCACGTCAAGTAGGCGCCGGACAGTAAGCCGAAAGCAGCAACAGACCGCGTCCGCCATGGCGGACGCAACAAACGAAATGTGCGTGATATCTGAATATTACGCACATTTCTTTTGTTGCTCTCATATTCACGAAAACCCTCTGCAGGCAGATACACTATGAACAAGGGCATTCGAGTATTTGTTGTCCTCCAGATTTTCACCATGATGCTCCTTTTCGGGTGCGCGGCCCCGCAGGCCCCGGTTAAGGACCTCTTTTATCCGGACGCCCCGGCCGAGCCCAGGCTCCAGTACCTGATGACCTTTGCCCGTGAGAGCGATTTCCAGGAGACATCCGCCTTCGAAGACTGGCTCCTGGGGCCGGACATCATCTTTGACGGGCTGGCCCGCCCCTATGCCGTTGCCGCGACCAGGGGCAGGATTTACATCCATGACCGGAAATACGCCAAGGTCTTTGTCGTTGACCTGAACAAGAGGACCCTCGGCCTGGTGGAGGACGACAGGGACCGAGAGGGCGCTTTCAAGTATCCCGGCGGCATGTATGTTGAGCCGGATGGAACCCTGTTTGTCGCCGACATGGGCCGGCGCCAGGTGGTCGTGCTTGACTCCGGCGATAACTTCGTTCGCACCTACGGCGGGCCGGACATGTTCGAACGGCCCGTGGATGTGGCTGTGCACGAAGACCGTGTCTATGTCTGCGACATCGAAAAGAAACTGGTCCATGTCCTGGACCGGATGAGCGGAGACCTGGTGGGTGTCCTGGGAGGACCGGGATCCGAGCCGGGCAAGTTCTCCGTGCCCACCCATGTCGTGGTGGACGGCCGCGGCATGGTTTATGTCTCGGATACTGTCCTGGGCCGCGTGAGCCAGTTTGACACTGACGGCAGGTTCGTCAAGTCCTTCGGCGTGCTCAGCGACGTAACCGGCGGCATGGTCAGGCCCAAGGGGATCGCGGTGGACCGTGAACAGCGCCTCTATGTTGTTGATGCTGCATTTCAGAACGTGCAGATCTTTCGCCAGGACGTGCAGCTCCTGCTCTTTTTCGGCGGAGCCAGCTATGGCCGTGGAGGCCTGTCCCTGCCCGCCGGTATCACCATAGACTATGACAACGTGCCCTATTTCCAGGAATATATCAGTAAGGATTTTGACGCCCAGTACCTCGTCTATGTCACCAGTCTCGACGGGCCCAACAAGATCAACGTGTACGCCTTCGGAACCTGGAAAGGAGGTGAGCGAGCGGTTGAGGACGTTGCTGAAAGCGAGCAGGGCGTAAACGAGGCGACTGGAAAAACCGAACAGTAGTTCTGGGGACCAGTTCGAAGCAAGAGCCTTGCAACTGTTTACGGGTGAGGGGAATGACTGACCGGAAAGACGGAAAAAACAAATACTGGCATGTGCTTGCCCTGCCTGCTGTGCTGCTCCTGCTTGCCGGGTGCGAGAGCAGAACCAGGTACGAGGTGCTGACCGTCTTTTTTACCGGAGTTCCGCCGTACGAAGAGTATGTAAGGGAAAACGGCGACCCCGGTGAGCCTGTCGATTCGGTTCCGGTTCAGCAGAAAAAATATGACCACCCCCTCTGGAAGACCGGCTCCTGTGCTTCCTGCCATGTCATCCGGTCTGTTCAGGAAGAGGTCACGCCCGGTCGTGGCCGGGATATGGAAGCCGATATCATATCCCCTTTGTCGGCCGGCGCTCCGCCCCTGCGTCAGCAGCCTGAAAAACTCTGCATCCGGTGCCATACGGACAAGACCCCGCGTCGCGCCATCCGCGACCGTCTCTGGCTGCACAACCCTGTTGCCCGCGGCCGCTGCCTGGACTGCCATGCCCCGCACAGTTCTTCATATCCCGCCCACCTGAGAGAGGACAACCGTGTCATGTGCGTCACCTGCCATGCCGCAGGAGAGGATGATCTTCCATCCGCCTGTCTCAAGCAGGAGCCTGACGAAGAGACCGGGCAGATCGACTGTCTTTCCTGTCACAACCCGCACATGGGCAAGGACCGCTACCTTCTGCGTGGCGACTACTCTGAAAGGAAATTCACTGTTCAGCAACGGTCATGAGTGCAAGGGACGAGAGAAAGCGCATTTCCATGAGCCCCGCCTCGAGCTGGAACGTTCTCTTTTTTTTCATGGCGGTCGTTCTCCTTGGCCGGGCCCTCCCCGTCCTGGCCCAGAGTCCCGGCTTCGTCTCCACGGAAAAGACACAGATCGTCCCCCTGGTCAGGAAAAGCGGCCCTTCCTGGTGGTCTTTCGGCCGCGATCCCAGGGCGGCCAGGTACGTCAAGGGCAGGTATTTCTACATGGCATTTCCCGCTACAGGCATCCGCCTGCGATACGAGTTCATGGACGAGATCAGGACGCAGGGCGACGTTGAGACCACGGACCTCTATCATCAGTTTTCCGAGCGCATCGGCCTGAGCACCTACGGGTGGGTCTATCACCCGACCATCATGAAATACACCCTGTCGTTCGAGCCGCAATTCGCTCAGTTGTACGAGGAGATATCGTCGCCCGGGGCGGAAAAAAAGACCGGACGCCTCAACGTTTTTTCCCCTGATTACGCCGTCACCGCAACCTTTCTGGACCCCAAGCCCTACACCTTCCGTCTCTTCTCTTCCCGCCGGGAGGAGCCCGTATGGGCCCCTTTTTCCGGCGCCTTCGAGACGGTGACCACCGACTACGGGGGTGATGTCGACCTCGACTATGTCAGCACGAAGGCCGGCCGCTTTCACAGCAACCTCGGATACCGGTACACCGACTCCTCCCTGGACGGCCGTTACACGAGCGACTACACCAGTGATCGCTATTTTCTTTCCCTCACCCAGTTTTCCGCCAGGAGCAATACACGCCTGACGGCTAACTATGACGACAGTATCTACAGGCGTCAATACGATTTTTCCGCCCAAGATCATGTATCAAAGAACACCTCCCTTGATGTGTACCTGAGCAATACGTTCGATTTCGAGGGGGATACGGTCGATGACCTGTACACCGACCTGATCTTTCTGGACCAGGAGTATGATGGCGCCGGTTTTTCCTTTTTCTCCCTGAGGACCTACTACGAGACGAATCATGACGCCATTCTGCGTCGGCTGCGGGCACAATATACACTCGCCTATGACAGGAGCTGGCAGGACAGCGGCGCTGCATCTGACCGCTATGCCGGCAGGGCCAGGTGGAACCATCTCCTCTACGAAAACCTGTTCACCAACCTTGCCTTTTCCTCCGGACTCAACAACAACCAGGGAAGCAGGGATTCCTGGTTCAATTCCAACCTGGGAATCAACTACACCCGCCGGATACCTTACGGGTCCATCAGCCTTTCCGCCAACTGGAACGATATCGTGACGCACAGGGAACGGTCCGGCGGTCAGTTCGCTGCGGTGAACAATGAACGGCACATCCTGGGCCTGACACGCGAAGTGCTGCTCAATAACCCTGGTATCGCTATTAATACCATCGTTGTCACCAATGGCCGCGGAAACATCGTTTATCTTGAAAACATCGATTACCGCCTTGACCTGGTTGGTGACTATATCCGCATCAGCCCCCTGCCGTTCGGCGCCATAGAGAACGGTCAGGAGGTCGTTGTCCGCTACTCGTACCGGATAGATCCGTCATTTGACGACAACTCCCTGTCGCAGGGATACACCGCGTCAACCGTCCTGTTTCAGTACCTGGAACTGCTCTACTCCTACAACCATACCACCCAGACGATCCTCTCCGGCACACCGCCGGACAACCTGGCCGATTACACCATGCAGCGCGCGCGCATCCGCTGGAACATGCGATGGTCTGACACGTATCTCTCCCTTGCCGACTCGAATTCCGGGGACCAGTCGGGTTTCCGGCGTTGGGACGCGAACCAGCTTTTCACCTTTTCCCCCTGGAAAAGGATTTTTCTGAACCTGTCGGCCTCCTACGGCGAGACCGAATACGATAACGGCAACCATACGGAGAATTTCCGGGCATTCGGCAGACTCACCTGGAGGATGTACAGGTGGGCGTCCCTGTACGGTATGGCCTATTATGAACAGACCGACGGAAATTCCTACGAGTACGTGCGTACGGGACTGGACTGCGGTATGGAACTCCGGTACCGGATATGGAGCGCCACCCTCAGGTACCAGTTAGAGGACATCCGCAACGAAAACGACGAGGCGCTGACCGAAAAATACGGCCGGCTCAGGCACCTGGTCCGATTCGATATCATCAGGCTCAAGTGGTATATATGCCTGAGCCAAAAGCAGGAGATTCACCATGAAAACGGAAAACGGAAGTTTAGCGGCCGCATCCCTGCTGATCATTTTCCTTGCGGCTTCCCCCTTGTACGGCGCCGGAAGGAACGTGCCCACCATCCAGGAGGAACTCGTCGAACTGGCCCGCAGCTCACCGTGTGACTACTGCCACGCGACTCACTCGGCGAGGAAGAACGTGGGGGCCCTTCTCAACGACAAGGCGGAGAGGTACAATGTCTTTCTTGGCGGTGAATCTCTTGAGTCCTCCGGAGTCCCGGGGGTGGGCAGGCCGGTGTCGGGTGTGCTGCCGTCGCTCCCGCCGGGTCAGGAGCCGAGGCGCTGCCCCAGAAGCCCAAGGTGGCGGCCCGGCAACTGAGAACGACAGGTATCATATTCCAGTAACATTAACCGGTATATATCCATGCAGACATTTCGCTGGCAGACAGTAATTTTTTTCCTCCTGATGATCATCATGGTTCCCGGCATGGCATTGGCCGCGACTTCCTTTTCCGTTGTCTTTCCTCCTGAAGACAGTTATGTCAGGCACGAGGCGATCAACCTGGTCCTTGCTCTGCAGAAAACCGCTGTGGACGAGGTTGTGATAAAGGTCAATGAATTCGAGTATCCGGCCATGAAGATCCCGTCCGGAAACACGACCTTCTGCACCGGTATCACCCTGGCCTCCGGGCTCAATACGGTGATTGTGACAGGCCGCAAGGGTGGTGAAAAAGTGGGAGAGGAAGAGCTTGCCCTGTACTTCAGTTCCCTCATCGACGTCAAGACCCGGAAACCGCCGAGAGAATATAAGGAGTATATCTTCCATGTTGCGGAAAATGAACGCAATTGCGCGTCCTGCCACAACATGGAGCCTGGCTTGAGCGATCTCAAGCCCGACCGCCCAGAGGACTCGCCCTGCTACAGCTGCCACCGCAACAAGATGAACAGCGTCAACCTGCACGTGCCGGTGAAGAAGTGGGCCTGCTTCGAGTGTCATGAAATCACCAGGGGCAGCGACCGCAAATACGCGGTGCGCCAGCCGGTGAGCGAGGTCTGTTACGACTGCCATGGTCAGAAGGTCAGCTCGTGGAAGTCGAAGAAGATCATGCACGGCCCCACCGCCGTGGGGCAGTGCACCCTGTGTCATGACCCGCACGGCTCAGACTGGCCGGCGTTCACCCGCATGCACCCCACTGACATGTGCATCAACTGCCACGTGGACATGGAGACGGGCAAGCACGTGATCGCCGGTTTCTTTGGCAAGGGCCACCCGACCCGGGGCGTGCCCGACCCCTTCGTGCCCGGCAAGGAGTTCTCCTGCGCCGGGTGCCACAACCCGCATGCCTCGGATTATGACAATATCCTCAACTTCGGCAGTGAAAGCGGCATCATCTGCAACGAGTGCCACAAGAAGTGACCGGTTGTCCTGTTTTCCTCAGGGTTGCCGCAACCGGGAAAGATTCTTCCTGGCGGCGCTTTCGTTGTCCGGGTCCAGCGCATAGGCCCGTGAAATAAAATGCCGTGTCCTGGCCAGGTCACCGGTATCCATGTAGATGCAGCAGCCCGGGTTCAGCAGTGCGGCCGGATTGTCAGGGGGAAAGGGCTCGCATGAGCAGGTACGCGGCCATGCCGCCGAAACCGTCTTGGTTGAGAACAATACCGGCGTATGAGGCGCTGTTTTTCATCAGCTGGGTATGCCTGAGTGCCGGCGAGTTCAACGGTTCACCCGGAAGACCGTAAAAGTCTCCACAGGTTCGGAGTTGAAGAGGACGATCGGCAGCACGCCCCAGAAGTTGCAGTAAAATCCACCCTTGCTATTCCCGCCAAACAACCTGAGTGGAATGGCCGACTGGAACTCGCGGTCGGCGAAACCCGTGAGTCGCTGCGCGAGCAGCGGGGCCGGGCTCCATAGCCTCGGCACTTCCGGGATGACCACCAGGTCGCCGGTGACGGGACTGTTGCTGGCAACGGTAAGATAACGGGCCCCGGCCCTGTCCATGTAATACCGCATCCCCCATTCACCGATATACCATACGTCAAAAGCATGCTGCGTATTCTCACGGGTCGTCTTGACCTCTTCGGCAAAAATTTTATAGCTTTCAGCATGGGTGTAATCAACACTGGCGCTCACGAATCCGAACGCAGCGGAAAGAAAAAGGATCGCCCAGGAGGCCTTGTTTTTGTCCTGCGCAAGGAAATGTGGCTTAAGTGAGTAAGCGAGAAAAATGATTAGGGGAACGAGTGAAGGTAAAATATACCGCGCGGAGGCAAAGGGAAAGAACGTCGTGACAATGAAAAACGACAGAAAATGCCAGCTCATGAAAAAAATACCGACCGGCCGCCTGCCGGCACTGGGCAGCAGCGAGGCGAGCCGGGTGTAAAAAAAACAGATAAACCAGGTTCCGGTGGTCAGGTACGCAGCGTAGAAAACCTTGTCCTTCATACCCAGGCCGGAAAAGCCAAAGACGTAAACGGCACATGGGAGAGCGGCCAGGAGAAGGTTGCGCAGAAACCGGAGGCGTTTGTCGTCATAGATCGCGTAGAGCAAAACAAACGGCAGGCAGGTTAACCCTGTGGTGGCGATGTGGAAAAGGCTCTTGTCCAGCCATGCTTTCCAGCCCATGCCCATCCTGACATGCCCGGCAATACTGTCACCATCGAGTTTCGAACTGAGCAGCGGAAAGATGTTATGGACAAGATATACCATTATCAGCCAGACCAAAAGGATGAGAAGCGGAATGGCAAGAGGAGCGAGTTTCCCTGTTTGACCCTTTTCCGCAGTGAGTTGGTACAGTGCTAACGGAATAATGACCAGAATTGACTGGTAGGCGCTGAAGCAAGCCAGGGTGAGCAACACAATGCTTGCAAGGCATGTCCCCTTGGAGCCGTTCCTGATCCATGCCAGGTACAGCCCCATGCCCATGAGAGCCAGTCCCAGGGCCGGAACATCCGTCATCAGGTTGTGGGCGTTGACAATATAGGCGGGGGTGGTGACCAGGAAGATCAATATCCAGTAATGGTTCCCTTTTGCTCCGGGAAGGGTCTGACAGATAAGACGGATACCGGCCAGCGAAAGGAATGTGAAAAAACTGAAAACAAGGTGGAATACGGTGTAATTACTCCCGAAAATCCTGGCGAGAATTTTCAGCAGATAGGGAATGAAAAGGGGATGAGTGGCTTCGTAAGGAAGCAGGTTCGGCAGGACCTTTCCCATGTAGAAGGTATCGCGAGGAATCGCCTGCAAAGGGTTCCATTGCAGCATTTTCGACAGTGACAGGAAAGCATAGTCATCAATATGCAGGGCTTTTCCCATAAACGGGACATGTATCACGAGAGTGATTATCAGTGCACAGAGAAAAAACAGAATGGCGCTGCGGCCTGTATTCAGAAAACTGGTCATGTTTTCACGGAACGCATCATTTTCAATCAATGCCGGCCAGAGAGAAGAGGGGACGCATAAAAACCGGCCACAGCATCGGTAACCTGCTCAACCTGTTCGTCCGTCATCTCGTAGAACAGGGGAAGCCTGAGCAGACGGCCGCTGATCTCCTCCGTGTTTGTCAGTAAGCCCGACGTCCTTCCGAACCTGCGGCCGGCCGGGGAGGTGTGAAGCGGGATGTAATGAAAGACTGATGCAATTTCCTGCCTGCGCAGATGGGCGATGAGCTGGTTCCGTTCTTGGCTCGAACCTGTGATGATATAGAACAGGTGTCCGTTGGCAGTATCGTTTTCATCAATGTAAGGAAGACGGATCTGCCCCTTGTCGGCGAGTGGTTGAAGCAGGCTGAAATACAATGAAAATATCCGCCGCCGTTTTTCTATGATAGTATCGGCATGTTCCAGTTGGGCCGCAAGGAACGCGGCAATCATTTCGCTGGGCAGGAAGGATGAGCCCACGTCTATCCATGTGTATTTGTCTACTTCTCCCCGAAAGAATTTTTTTCTGTTGGTTCCCTTTTCCCAGATAATCTCGGCCCGCTCGATCAGCTCTTCATCGTTTATGAGAAGGGCTCCGCCCTCACCGCTGATGATATTTTTTGTTTCATGGAAACTCAAAGTACTCAGATGGCCGAGTGAACCGAGATAACGTCCCTTGTATTTTGAAAGAAGGGCCTGGGCTGCATCTTCTATAACGAATATATTTTTAGAGTCAGCAATTTTTGATATTTCCTCCATTGCACAGGGGACGCCTGCATAATGGACAGGAACAACGGCTTTGGTTCGATCTGTAATGGCTTCTTCAATAAGGTTTTCGTCCATATTGAGAGTGTCTTCCCGGATATCAATAAATACTGGTACTCCTCCTCGAAGAACAAATGCATTTGCCGTCGAGACAAAGGTGAATGACGGCAGAATGATCTCATCACCGGGTTGAATATCGCAGAGTATGGCTGCCATCTCAAGAGCAGCAGTACAGGAATGGGTCAGAAAGGCTCTCCTTGAGCCAATGGTACTCTCAAGCCATTCCTGGCATTGTTTCGTAAACCTGCCGTCACCGGAAAGAGCCTTGTTGTCAATGACAGCCCTGGCGATGTTGAACAGCTCCTTGCCAACGATAAAGGGCTGGTTAAAGGGTATTTTTTCACTCATTATAGACTCTTGCTGGTAATGAAAATGCCTGAAACAATAAAGAGCATGCCGACAACCTTGTGGACGGTAATAGGTTCCCGGAAAAGCATCACCGAGAGAATAAGAACCAAAACAAACTCCAGGCTCATAAAGGGATAGGCAAAGCTCAAATCGAATTTTGTCATCGCCGCCATCCAGAAGAAAGAGGCAATAAAGGCGGACGCAAAACCTGAGAGTATATAGGGGTCAAGCAGGACATGAAAGAGAAATTTTATTTTGTCCGGCAACTGGTCCGGGAGTGAACCGTATCCGGCAATTCTCCATTTAAGAACAAGTTGACCATAGACCGTGAATACAATAGTTCCGAATATATAAAAATAGTCCAATTTTTCCGCCGTTGGTTATAGTGTTGATCCTGGCATGTACCGGAGCGGACCTGAAAAGATACTTGAAGCAAGCCGTTCCCGCATGACATTAATCCTGTTCCAGCACAGACAACCCGAACCCTGTTTTGCCGTAACCATCGCCGTTGTACAGCATGTACCGCTTCCCTTTATGGTCAAAGACAAAAGGGTATTCAATCATTTCCGAATCCCAGCCGGTTGACGATACGTCAATGCCGGCCAGTTGGTCTTTTCTTGTCCAGTTGATACCGTCATGGGACTCTGCATAACCGATACGGTAATATTTTCCCCGGTAAGAGTACCACATACGCCAACAATCTGTGTCGTGCAGAACACAGGGGCGAGAAATAGCGTATTCGTCAATGCCGGAGAAATCGATGGCGACATGACCGTTTCTCTGCCAATTTACTCCATCGCATGATTCTGCATACTTGATATGGTAACGATGTCTTATGACATCGTCTATCTTTTCCCAGTTGACACACGAAAGATACCACATTCTCCATACTTCATCGTTGTCAACGATAACGCAGCAGCTGGCGCAAAAATGGGGTTCTAAATAGCTTCTGTCGACTATGGGACCTCGAAAGCATTTTTCAAAAGCTTGATCATCATTTTCTTTTGCTATGCCAATAGCATTTCTGAAGGGAACAGTAACCCCACGGTTCCAACCAATATAATATAGATATCTATTTTCTCTATGGGTTACGAGCCATGTGGCCATCGCCCCGCTGTCATCAAAAGCACCAAGCTCTCCTGGTGTCAGAACAGGAGCATCACAGACGGAAATAATTCTGGCAGGACTGTTAATGTCAAGAGTCAAGCATCCGGTGTAACTTCGATTTCTGTTGTCGCGTGAACTAAAATAAATTCTGAAAACATCGTTTTTCACATGTTCCGCTATTGGGACAGCCGCGTGAGAGTATAGCCAGGGTTTTTTTTTTGCAGGACAAAACACCAAGCCGAGTTTACGCCACTTCATCTTTTCACCTCATATTCCCCTCAGTCTGGTGCTCGGCACCTTGGACCGCTCAGTCGCCTTGCCCATATACACCCCTTCAGGTTTGGCATCCTTCAGGATCAGGGTTCCCGCGCCAATGACACATTTTTCACCAATAGTGACATGGTCTCGTAACGTTGCATTGACACCGAGAAAGCATTGCTCTCCAATGTCAACGCCTCCCGACACGACCACATGAGAGGAAATAAAGCAGTGGTCCCTGATGGTGGAGTGATGACCGATATGGTTCCCGCTCCACAGTATTACATTGTTGCCGATGGTTACAAAGGGCTGAACAGTATTGTCCTCAAAGATGAAGCAGTTTTTGCCGATATTGCCGTCATTGAGAACGGTGGCCCGCGGACTGATATAACTTGCCAGGCTGTAGCCTTGTTCAAGCGCTGCCAGGTATTTTTCCTTGCGGAGCCCATTCAGCCTGGAATAACTGAGCGCAACGAACATGTCACAATCTTCCGGTGGATAATGATCTGTAATATTTTCAAAGGCAATAACAGGACAACCGCAGAGATCGGATCCGGTCAGGTAGGCCGAGTCGACCGTAAAGGCCGCGATGTCGTAGTCAGTATCCCTGCTGAAATAAAAATGGGCAAGCTGGGCTATATCTCCGGATCCGAAAATCACAAGTTTTTTTTTCATACGACCTTCCTCACAAGCAGGGTGAATTCATAGAGTTTGTAATCGTGCAGCAGGGCGACATTGGGGGAATATCGTTGCTTGCACAGGTCAAAGAGTCTGCAGGGATCGGCATAGTAGAGATAATCTCGCATTTTTTCCCTGTCGGAATAGGTGGTCAGGCAGTTGAAGGCGAACCCCATGCGGCTGCTCCGGTCAAGCAGAGCGATATTTCTTTCCACATGATCTTGCCATTCATGTTCGGAGTGCCCCAGGCGAACATTGAAAATACCGCTTGCTACGGCAAAGTCGCAAGTCTTTTCAGGCCTGTCGGCGATGTAAAAAAATGCATCTTTCTTTTTCCCGTTTCGGCGCAGTGAGGCCTGGATCATCTCTGCGGAAACATCGTAGCCATGGTAGGTAAATGTTGCGTATCGGCAAGACAGGAAATCATAAAAGGCGCCATACCCACAGCCAAGATCGTTTATGGAAAAATGGCCGGTTGTGTCTTCAATGAGTTTGCATAGTTGCTCAAAACGTAATATTTGGCTTTCCCCGCTGTTCCAGTCTACTCCCGACGCAGTCTCACCCTCTTGCGCCAGCTTTGCCGCGTAGTAGTCAGCTATCTCAACCAGGAAGTTATTTTTTTCTTTGTCCATAAATATGCCTGGTAATTGTATATGGTCGTTTTTTCGTCTCCAGGAAAATCTTGGCAAGGTAAATGCCAATTATACCTATAAATGAAACTATCATGCCGCCAAGAAGCCAGACAGAAGCCATGATTGAGGTCCAGCCGCTGAGTGGGGTTGCGAAAAACACCCTGTTTGCAACAAGGAAACATGTGTATAGTGCAGCAAGAATGAAAATAATCACTCCTACGTAAAAAATGGTGATAAGGGGAGTATTGCTGAAAGAGGTGATGGAGTTGACCAGTATGGTCATTTTTTTGCGCCAGGTGTAGGTGGTTTGGCTGGTAGTGTGTTTTCTGACCATGCAGGGCACCTGGTTGAAACCGGTAATCAGCCAGAGTCCTGCGATGAGCATTTCACGTTCGGTGTGCTGCAGCAGGGCATCCACATAACGCCTGGACATTAAACGGGCCGTGACGATATTTTCCGGGATGTTCAGGCCGGTCAACAGGTTGAAGATTCGATAGAACCAGATGCCGGTCCAGCGCTCGAGAATATTTCCCTTGCGGCGCTCCTGCACCCCATAGACAACATCGCATTGCGCGTTGTCAAACATTTCGGTGAATTTGATGAGCCATTCCGGCTCTTCCTCCAGGTCACTGTCAATCAGGAAGATTTTTTCTCCCCTGGCATACGACAGCCCTGTCATCATCGCCTTGTGGTGGCCGAAGTTGCGGGACAGGTCAACGACCAGGACATGGCTGTCTGCTTCGGCGATACCGACAGCCACTTTCAGGCTGTTGTCCGGCGAGCCGTCATTGACCAGGACGATCTCGTAGTCGTCTCCCGCAAGCGCACCGGCCGCCTCGGACGCTCGTCGGCAGAACTCTTCAATATATGGAGCGGAGTTGTACAGTGTCGCAACTATGGACAGCTTCATTTTTTTACATGTTTCATGTAGATAGGGGCTTCCTTCCCGCAGTTGAAAAGGAGGTCAAGTATGGAGACGCCGTGGACGAATTCGCCCCATAGTTGAGTATACTCCGGATAGCCAGAGTAATCAAACCAGCTCAGCCTGATTTTCTCCTTTTTGAAAATATCCTCGTCTATATAATCCCGGGCAGCAGGCCCGGAGATATACTCTCCGACCCCCGCCTGCAGGCACAGAGACACCAGCCTTTCGGTCTTGCCGTTAGCGAGGTCGTAATCCCAGGAATTACTGATTGTCGTCTTGATGCCAAGGTAGCTGCAAATTTTTTCAATCAACCTTCGGTTCAGCTCTGACAGCATGGTGAAACGTTCATGCACATATACAGGCTCGAGAAGGGAGGCCACCTCGTCAAAATATGGTGCCCGATGGTAGTTCAGGTAGAGGGCGCGCCAATGCGTCGCGGCCCATCCGGCCCCGTCCAGTTCGGTTTCCCTGATCTTCTGGTGATACCTCCCCTTGACTCTCACGGGCACCGTGAGCCATTGCGTTCCACGGGGAGTCTTTATCATGTTGCGGTTGCGCCAGTCGCGTCGTGTGAACTGCATGTCATCGTACAGGATGAATTCGTCAACCGCCGCGATCATGTCGAAATATCCCTTCCAGGGAATATAGTTCGATTGCAGGATAGCAATTTTTTTATTCTGTCTAGGCATCATAAAGGCCAAAAAAGGTTCATCCAGTTTAAACAGGCAGCATACTGGATTTGCGATAAATTTGCAGGCATTCTGGTTTCAGGTATGTCAATAATCATGGATACGTTGACGCATACTCCTTGCCCCCGGATTGTCCGGGTTGATGCGCAATACCTGTTCCAGCGAACGGGATGCATCTGTGGATTGTCCCAGAAAAAGCTGCGCCCGGGCCATAGAGAGCCAGCCCTGTTCCAGGTTTGGTTTTTCGCCCATTATCCATGCAAGCCTTGCCAGGAAATGTTCGTAGAGCCTGCTCTCAGGAAGGACATATTCGCGGATTATTTTCTGGTTTCCTTGTTTGCCACGTAAGAAAATCAACGCGATTTCGTCCTGGTAGACCAAGTGCCAGTCAGGAGCCTGGTTGAGGATCAGGGGCAGGCTGTAGATCTTGCCGCTGTACGGGCTGACACCGGGAATAATGACAATGTTAACCTGAAACCGGTCGAGGAAGTAAAGTCCCTGCTCTTTTTCCAGAATGATGCCATGCAGCTCCACAAGTTCCTCCACCAGCCCGCGGCCATCAATAAAAAACTGGTATTCCGGGAGGTTCCATTCCAGAAATCCGCCCCAGTCATAATAATTGAAAATGTTGGGTGCGGGGGAAGTTTTCTCAACAAAGCGGACGGCGCCAGCCGGAAACTGTTTCGATGGCCCAAAGGTAAAGGCGTTGGACAGGTCGGCAGTGGTGATCCAGAAGGCGAGAGGGACAAGGGATGCGACCATGGCCGTCCTGTTCCACTTGCACCTTGTCCAGGGTTGAGCGACCATGGGAGCAGCTAAGAGCAGGTAGGCCATGTGTCTTGTCGCAGAAAAGGACAGAAAAACCAGGGATGACAGGATCATTTTGTGCGTTAGTGGTATTTTCTTGAAATGAATCATCAGGGTGACAACGGTGATAAGGAGAAAAAACCAGTAAGCAGGAAAAAACTCCTGGTAATCGGTCAACGCCGTCCATACCGTCACATTTTCATGCACTATGGCGGCATATTGCGCGTTGACATTGATGTATTCGGTAAACGCCTGGATGCCTCTGGGGTTGAGCATGCTCATGCTTGCGGAAAAAAGGAGAAAGAAGACGTAGCTGAAATGTATTGCATTCTTTTTGGTAAAGAGAGTCTCCATGATATGCGCCGAGACATACATCAGAATAAAGGCTATTCCAAGAAGGTATGCTCCATGAGTGTTGCCCCAGACCAGCATGAGTACGGGAATCCCGGCAGCGGCGAAGGTTGCCGGGCTTGCCTGGTTTTTTTCCAGTGTTTTCGGAACCGCATCCAGCAGGAAGAGAAGAAGGGGGGCGAAGACAAAGGAAAAAATCTGCGGCCTCTCGTTCGGGTATGCGGCAAGAGTATGGGCCACAAGAAAGAGAAGCAGGAAATTCATGAACCCGTTATGGTTTTTCCGCATCCACAGGTAGAGGAAAATGAGAATGAAAGAGTAGATGACGGCCCTGCCCAGAATTATTCCCGCATATCCTCCATATTGCCAAATACCGTACATGGCGACCTGGCCAAGCCAGTACTGCTGAAGAAGAAAAGGGATTCTCCCGGAATCCGGTCTCAGGGGGTTCGTGTCGCTCGCAGTATAGGTGAACGGATCGCTTTCAGGAAGCTCCCCGTGCTCCACTATCCATTTTCCGTTTCCGACGTGCCAGAAGAAATCGCCATCGGTGACAGGATATGTGTAAAGGCAGAAGCCGACAGCCAGCAGAATGAGAAAGGGGAGGGTGGATAACAGTTCTGATGCTTTACCTTTCATACTGTATTTTTACCTGGACGAAACCACCATGGATATTGACCCTGTTTTTTTCTGGACTGTGCCTCAAAGGCATGACAAACGGGGCAAGTGCTGAGGGTCTCCCGGCAGGGGAGCCCTTGGTTTGTGTCATCCTCGACCGTTTGCAGAAAGTGGCCATCACTCTGCCGTCAGGCCTGACTGGCCATGTGATTTCACTATTTCCCGCTATGGCCGCAAGGCGTGAAATAGTGTAAAGCCACCAAGTGGGTTTTCGTAAACTTTTTGCACCTGTGACACTGTTTTTATAACATAATTTTTTTTTTAAAACCTGATTTTTTACTTGACAAACCTGTGAAGGGGTGGCCGCTGTTTTTCCTGTCACATCGGTATGTTGCAAGGGGGCGCCATGTATGCGCTGGATCGGTTTGTTCGTAAACATCAGGATTGGGGTAAAACATTTCGCCGGATAAAAATGCGCTGTAACCTTAATGCCGACAAGCTCTATGCATGCATACGGTCCGAATTCAAGCGATCATGGGAGCAAACGAGAAAAGGGCCGCACCCTGGTGAGGTGCAGCCCTTTTTGTTGTTGGTCAGGAAAACGAGTTGTTCCCGGATCAGGTGTTAGATTTTAATGCCCCCAGGATCCACCACCATGACCACC
>JAJRVA010000229.1 GCA_024277485.1 Deltaproteobacteria bacterium
ATCAGGGTGGCCCCTCGCTCCGCGACGAGTTTCAGATCAATCTTTTCCTTTTTGAGAAGATCTGTTTCCGAGGCCTTGACCCCCTGGATATGTTCCATGGTCAGGATCCGTTCCGTGCTCAGTTCGCGATATACCCTGGGAACATGAACCCCCTTTCTTCCCTCGAACTGGCGTGCGAACCGTTGAATATGTGATATCTCGACCGTATAGTCGATCTCCTTTGCTATGGTCCGGGCGAACTCTTCCACAATGGCAGTGGGGCGGTGTCCCTGGAACTCCTCGACATACATCTCCATCAGGCCGGCAAGGTGGGAGAGAATTTCGAGGTCCACCCCGATGATCATCTCAATATCCGGGCGCTGGACCTTGACGACGACCTTATCACCGTTTTTCAGGACCCCGCTGTGGACCTGACCGATGGATGCGGCCGCCAGTGGTGTTCGGGTGAACTCAAGAAAAATATTTTCCGGGCTGTCCCCCATTTCATCAAGAAAAATCTGTTCAATATCCTCGTAGGGAAACGGCGGCACCTCATTCTGCAGCTTTGCCAGTTCAATAAGATAATCCGGCCGGATAAAATCCGGCCGGGTCGAGAGCATCTGTCCCAACTTGATAAACGTGGGGCCTAATTCCTCAAGGGCCATCCGCAGGCGCTCCGGCCGGGAATGTCTTTCAATCTGTTCCCGCGGTTTCCTGTTGATCATTTTCAGGCCCGATTCCAGGTACTGGTCGATCTGCAGCATTTCAACGATATCGCTGAAACCGTACTTGAACAGAACCCGCAGTATTCTGTGGTACCGGTTGAGATGACGATAGGTCCGGCTTACGGCCCCCAGTTTTTTAATGCTGAACATGCTCGATCCGCCCGGCCCCGGTCAGCTCTCAGACTGCATCTTTTCGACCATGGAGCTAAGCTCTTCTATCTTTGCCCTCAGTTCATCCACGTCATCACGACTGGCAACGTTCATTTTCTGAAGCTGTCCGGTAACAGCATCCTGTACCTTCTTCTCAATCTCATTCTTTACGTCTTCCGATTTCTTCACCATGTCATCGACAAACTGCTTGCCTTCTTCCTGGGTCATCTTGCCCTTTTCAATAAGTTCTGCTTTTATCCCTTCAACTTTTTCCCTGGTCAGAAAGGCAGCGCCGGCGCCCATGTAAATAATGTCTCTCAGCAAATCCTTCATACGATCCTCCTCATTCTCATTGTATTGGTTTACTCTTTACCCATATCCCGGTGAAAAATACGGGGTTCCATGCTCCTGTCCTGCAATATCCTCCCTATATACTCCGCCACGGCAACAGAACGGTGCTTTCCGCCTGTACATCCGACTGCAAGTGACAATATCTCCCGTCCGGCAGCCGCATGACTGTCAATATAAAACAGAAGCAGCGGTTCAAAAAGCTTTAAAAAATCCTGCGCGACAGTATTGTTCAGAACATATTCGGACACCCTCCTGTCAAGACCTGTATACTCTTTTAATTCAGACACATAAAAGGGATTGGGAAGAAACCGCAAGTCCCATACAGTATCAGCATCAGGAGGCCCGTGCTTATAACCGAAAGAAAAAATAACAACGTTCATTATACATTATCTCCAAATCACTCACACCTCACACCTAATTCCACCTAATTATTATAAGGCACATTGGACATGAATACCAGTCGTGATCATTTTGCACCACGTTAAACAGAGGGAAAAAACATGCAAAGGACGTTTGCCATACCCTGCAGATGCAAAAACGACTTGAGCCATATCCAAAAACAATCTATTATGGATCAGAGGTTAATCAAAACAGGAGGTTAAGTCTTTTTCACCGTATACTGCAAGTGAAAACAGACAGCAGGTCATCAGTTGAACCGCTTCATGTTCAGCTTGCCTGTGTCTATGAACACCGTAATCTACACAACCTGACCACTCAGGTTACAAACAATATTCAAGGAGAGATGATATGAAGCAGCTTGTTGTCTATTCGACTCAGGGAGGGAACACCAGAAAATTAGCAGAAGCCGCCTTTACCCGACTTTCAGGCGACAAGGATATTACGCCTGTTGCTGAAGCGCCTGACCCTTCAGGCTACGATGTTGTCGTCATGGGGTTCTGGTTTCAGGGCGGCCAGCCTGACCCGGCGAGCCAGGACTATCTCAGGAAATGCAGCAAGGCCGGCAAACTTTTTCTTCTTGCCTCCCATGGTGCGGCAAACAATTCGGATTATGTCAAAATAGGCATGAACAAGGCACGGGAGCTTGCCGCAGGAGCAAACATAGTCGGGACTTTCACCTGCCAGGGAGAGGTGCCGGAAAATATCCTTGAAGCAGCTGCCAACAAAAATCCACAACCTCCATGGCTGAAAGATGCCGATGCCGCCAAAGGACATCCGGACAATGATGATTTCTACAACCTGAATGCAGCCCTGGAAGAGGCCGGATTAGTGGACGCTGCCGGACCGACGGACGAAAAACGCATGTTTTCCTGAGTCGACCGGAAAAAAAACTCCCGGCCGCCCGGCTGACCCGCCTTTCTCCTTGAATTGCCGCAAAAACCGTCAGACAGCACATTTCCGGTGAGAAATGCGGGTTACAACTCAAAGGGAGGTTTCTTTTCTTTCAGACGGATCCAGTTCAGCATCCTCATGACCCTGGGCCGCTGCACAAGGTAATCAACCACAGCGTGTTTTCGGTGGAAGTCCATCAGGGAAATACCTATCAGGGTGGTGATGATTCCCTGGCCCGGCAGAACAAGCATGGCAATACCTGCCAGGAGAAAAAGCAGCCCGGCAGTATTCCGCAGCACAAGAATAATTTTTGCGACAACCGGGTGCCTGGCATGCCGCCTGGCAGCCATCTGCCTGTGCCGGATAAAATAATCCACCGGTAGCCATGCGATGATCCATGGTATGGCTATCAGGCTGCCGATAAAGGTAACGACGGACAGAACACCCAGCCACTCTAAAAGGGAGGCATACTCCCTGAAAAAATCCATTGCCGGTCGTCCGATCAGTCAAACGGCAGCTTTCTGACCGGCAGCAGGATATCCTCCAGGCTGCGTTTGGGAACGTGATGCACGCCATGTTCATCTCTCCAGTACCGGATATCGCCGCCCTCTTTCACTTTTTCCAGTACAACCTTTTCCGCAGGGTAGCCAAGGGCCAGCACAAGCAGAACCTTGTACCTCTTCTCAAGGTAGAGAATTTTGCTTATATCCCTTGAAAAGGCCGCAATTCTGCAACCGTATATACCCTGTTCAGCAGCGCCGAGGAGCAGATTCTGGGTCGCTATGCCCAGGTCAATATGCGCTTCCCGCTCCGGCCCCTTGCATCTTTTCCGGTCCAGGATGCAGATTATGTATGCTGCCGGCCTCTCTCCCTTGTCAGGCCCGGGCCAGTCCTTCAGATAACCAGCCCATTTTACAAGATGGAAGATGCGGTTGCGCAGTCGGGCCTCCGTAACAATCATATATTTCAGGGGCTGCCCGTTACGGGCTGAACCGCCAAGCCTGGCAAGATCTACCAGCTTTCGGAGCCGCCCAATACCTATGATCTTGTTTTCCTTATACCGCCGGACCGTTCTTGTCTGTTTAATCAGGTTACCTATCATTTCACTCCTCTGGTGCCGGTTTTTTCTGCACTAAATAATGAGACTGCACTGCAATCGTCACGTCCGGGCCGGTTTCTCCTGTCCGGGAGGAAACAAGCAGCCTGTCGGGATCTACAGACAGTTGATTCACAAAATATGAATACACGGCCCGTGCCCTTTTCCCGGCAAGCTCAACCAGGTTTTCCCGGCTGACTCTGACCTTCTCCAGAGGCAGGGGCTGCAGGTTCCGTGAGAGTTCAACCGGAGTTATTTTTTCCTCAACAATGCCCACGGGGTTGTTTCCCGACTTTCCTGGCCTGTTCTTTTCCTGCTCAGCCCTTCTTGCTCTTTCTTCCGCCCGTCTCCTGTTTTCCGCCTCCCGAAGATGGTCCGCTTTTTCCTGCATGGTTTCCTGCAATACCGGGGTGTCTGCGTCCATATCGAAATTTCCGGTCAATTCAAGACGGAGAAAGGGACGCCGGTTCAACAGCTCAGCGTAAGCGGACAGACTGCCGGTATCGCTGAGTTCCGATGCCCCGGGAACAAACGAAATACTGCCGGCAAGATTCAACTCCGGCAGCAGCCGACTGAGAATGAGCCGTTCCGACAGATCCACCTTCACAGCATCACGTTGAATACCGCGGATAAGTGTATCCAACAGAAAGTTGCGAGTATCTCCCTTCTCCAGCCTGTCTTCACTGACATAATACAGAGAAAAATCATTATTAATATACATGGACAAAACACGAAAATAGTCTGATCCCGGATCCGGGCGAATATTCCGCAGGCGAATACGGTTTCCAAGAAGAACCTCACCGTTTTCCCGGCTCATATCCTGCTGCCAGAACCCCATGGCGCTGTCCGCCTCTATTCCGGCACTCTTCTTCAGGATTGCCTGAAAGGGCTCAAGAGGAAGATCATTGACCTGCAGCGCATAATTATGCACCTGACCGGTACCGGAAGATCCCCTGATGGTAAAGCGGGCCTGCCCCTCCATCCGCCCCCGGACAGCAAAAGGCATGGCACCGGAATCGGCAAAAGACAACGTACCGCTGATACTGGTCAGCTTCGGCTGATAACCTGGCGCAATGACAGGTTCAGGCATCTACAGCGTACCGTCCTCAAATTGCACTGTTTTTATTGACACATATTCGGATACTTCTCCGTCCTGCAGAGGCCTGACAAAGATACGAACCGGCTTTTCAGCGTGACTGATACCTGGTTTGATTACCGGTTGCTTCAGCACTGTCTTCCCGGCCTCGAAGAGAAAAGGGTCAAACTGAATCCGTACATCCTCTGAAACAGCTTCCTGCCAGCCCGCAAACGGCCCTTTGGGCCGGCCTGCCTTCAGGCCGGCAATACGCAGTGTACCGGCGAACACCTTGTCCTGAATCACATAGGTCCCTTCAGCACTTATGGTCCCGCCCTGCACCTCGGGAATCAGCCAGGGGGAAGCACAATTCCGGAACAGACGGATATCCGTATCCTTCAGTGATGCAGACAACCGCCCTTTCCCGGTTAGTGGGGAATATATCCCTGCAAGAGTCAGTTTTCCCTTTCTGCCGATCCTGCCTGCCGCCCTGATGTTGTCCTTTTTGTCTACTTCGCCCTGCAGATTGTCAGCCTGCAGTGAAAAGTTTTTTATTTCAAACTGCAGGGGCCGGTCC
Source organism: Deltaproteobacteria bacterium (assembly GCA_024277485.1). The sequence goes on from JAJRVA010000229.1 coordinate 5,244, forward strand.
CTGTCAAACGGATTGGGCACCTGTCTGTACAGGGTAGAACCGGTGATCTCCAACCTGCGGGTCGAGATAGTCCATGATTCCTTGCCAGCCGTGCTTTTCCGCATTTCTGCCAGCCTGACGCTGTCCCCATAAATATCTCCCTGGGCCAGAAGCAATGCATCACAGAAAAACTGCCGGCCGGAGAACTCAGCACGCAGTTTCAGGCAATCCAGCTTCTTGCCGGATATGATTTTCCTGCGCTTCTTCAGGAAAACGAAATCACGCACTGTCAATCGACCGTCAGACAGACGGAACAACGCTGCTGACTCTGCCCCGTCTGAATCTGAATCCGTGATCAGTGAAAACGGGCTCTCCAGATCAGCCCTTCCTTCAGCAAAGCTTACGTTTACCGGCAGAAACCTTGAGTACTGCTGCAGGTCAAGATTGGTTACAGTTAGAATACCGTCCATCTGCAGTCCCCGGCTGATTTTACCGGCCGATGAAAATTTCATCGCACTGCCGGCTGAAGACGATTCACCCTTGAGAGAAAATGAAGCCTGCACAGCATCCTTTTTTACCTGTTGCCGATACGTCTCGTTTGAAAATCCGGTTATCAGAAGCTGGACATTGTTCCAGGAATAGCTGGATTTCCTCTGCCTGCCGTATACCAGGCGAAGAACCCCGTCTTCCCAGGAAAATTTCTCACATTGTATGCCGTAAGGGTACCCATTGAGCCCCCGGACAAGATTTTTCAGGTCGCGAAAAGATACGCCGTTTTGAGCCGTCCCCGGTTTCGTACCCAGGGTAAAAGTAAATTCCGGCCTGCTGAAAACCATATTCGTGACAATATACTGTCTGGTTTGAGGAAAAGCCTGGATCTCCACGCGTGCTTCAGGAACTTTCAAAACCTGCACACCGTTCCGGTCTGCAAAATGTAATGTGTTGACCGCTGCGGTCAACTGCACGGAGACCTTCTGGCTGTCATCGCGCATTTCAGGGATAACAAAATCAACATCAACATCAGCCTGTCCCCCCGTCAACTGGAAGGGACTCTGCTGCAGAGCCGGAAGATAGGCAAGATAATTCTGCAAAACAATCCCGGTAAACCTGAGGGTAAACCTTGTCTCCATGTTCCCCTGCGCATTTTTCTGCTGCCGTCCGTCTATCTGGACCGGGCTTGAATCAACGACAGCGTTCAGGCGCGGCAGAGTGGTGGCACTGCCCCCGCGTGCCTCTGCAGCAGATGGAAAATAAAAACTGACCTGTTCAAAGTGATGCTGTTTCCCGGCCCGTTCGTCGTCGACGATTATGCGGCCGTCGGTAAGACGGACACCGTCAAAAACCAGCCATGCGGGCCAGCTCATCCTGCCGCCGCTCTCCTTTAACAGTGAGAGAAAATGAACCGCATCAGCGATGTTAAAAGAGCCTGACTGCAATCTGACAAGGTTCAGAGACACCCCGTTTATTTTCACCTCCCTGCAGACCAGCTGCCTGCGAAAAAGGGCCGCAAAATCCAGCCGGAAGGAGAAACTGGAACATTCAAGCAGATTATGTTCGTCTGCATTACCGTAAACCGGCCCGATTGTGATATCCGTGGCATACACCCGCAGGGAAAACGGGGAAAAGACGATCCTCTTCACCTGGACCGTCCTGTCAAAAGATATGGACAGGCTCCTGGCGACAGGACCCTTGATCAACGACGGAACAAGAAAGTAACTGCCCACCCCGTACAGAATGACCAGGAAAAGGGGAATGGCGATCCAGAGCAGTATCCTGCCGGGTTGAAGCGGGAAGTTCCTTCTGGCCGCCTTACGTGGAGCATGTCGCTTAAAGGGCGCACCAGGTCCCGGTTCAGCGGGAAGTTTAATCCCATGACGGCCTGTACGCAGCGGATCATCATGGTCATCGGGAGTAATTTTATTTTTATCAGGTTTAATCCTGATATTGCCATACCTATCTGCCGGCATATCGTTCTCTTCTCAACACTGGGTTTCCTTTTTAAAATAATGGATTAACAAATCATTTTTTTTACCCTGATTTCTTATTTTACTGTTCAATTTTTTTTTTACATGCTAAATTTAAACAAAATCAACCGCAAAACAATTAACTGGCAGAAAATTCCAGTCTCTCTTCATGCTTAATTTGCTCAGTTCCCTACGATGGCAGGATGTAATAGACATTGCGGTTGTTACAATTATCATATACCGGATCATTCTTCTTATCCGCGGCACCAGGGCGGTACAGATGGTTGCCGGAATCGTTGTCATAACGATCTTTTATTTCATCTCAAGGCAGTTTGATCTGCTGACACTCCACTGGCTGCTGCGGACCTTTCTCAACTCGATTTTCCTCATCATCATTATTGTTTTTCAACGTGATATCCGTCGCGTTCTGACCCAGGTCGGCAAAACACCGTTCCACAAACAGTATGACATGGTCGCCCAGGAGCTGAACGAGGTCGTCAAGGCATCCTTCCATATGTCCAGACGCCGGATCGGAGCCCTGATAGTGCTGGAAAGAGAGACAGGGCTCCGGGATTATATTGAATCAGGACATCCCGTTGACGCCAAACTGACCCGTGAACTCCTTATCTCCATTTTCCTGCCTTCGTCACCCATTCATGACGGTGGGGTTGTTGTCCACAACGGCAGAATCCACTCAGCCGGCTGTCTTCTTCCCCTGTCCAAAAGACCTGATATTGACAAACGGTACGGCACCAGACACCGGGCAGCACTGGGTCTGTCCGAGGAGACAGATGCGGTTGTTATCGTGGTCTCGGAAGAAAGCCAGGAAGTATCTCTTGCTCAGCAGGGAGAAATCACCCGCATCCCGAACGAAGAGGTCCTGGCCAGCCGGCTGCATAGAATTTTCATCAGCACTGATATACCCGGCTACTCCTGGAGAAACTGGCTGGGCAAGGCTCGAGGCTCATGAAAAAGCTCACCTTTATTAAAAACAAACCGGAAAACTGGCTGCTGAAAGCAATATCTCTCTGTCTTGCAGTTATGCTCTGGTATTTCGTCGTAGGCGAAGACCAGCTGGACATAACGATGAAAGTTCCCATTGAGGTGATTAATTTACCACGGAACCTGACCATTTCCAACCAGTACAAAAAAGAAATTGAGGTCTCCGTCCGCGGCCCTCGGAGCATCGTTCTTGACCTGAAAAACAGGAATATTTCAAGGCCGGTCAATCTTTCCGATGCAAAGCCGGGCACCATAGTCATAAAAAACGATGAGACATCCATTTCGTTCCCAAAGGGGATAACCGTTCAGCGTCTGCAGCCTAAAAACATCACCCTCCTGCTGGATCAACTCATCCAGAAAGATTTTCCCATTGAACCCGTAACCCAGGGCAAACCGGCCAAGGGGTATATCCTGCAGAAACTCTACCTGGATCCGGACCGCCTTGTTATTTCCGGCCCCAAAAATGTTTTAGACAGGGATGTTGCCCTGAAAACATACGTCATAGATCTTGAAGGGCTGAACCATTCCACGACCCTGCAGGTCCACCTGAACCTTGATCCTGATTTTCTGGATCTCCTGGGAGAAACTGTGGTTACCGCAAAGCTGGATGTCCGTGAAAAGCTCGTAGTCCGCACGGTCGACAATATTCCGGTCAACGTCAGGGAAGCCGGCGTTCCCGTTACAGTACAGCCGGATTCGATAAAGGTTGAAGCCAGGATTCCCGAGAATCTTATCAGAGTAACACCGGAGCTGGCCATGCTCTTTCGTGCCTCAGTCTCGGCCGGGGACGTGACTGTTCCTGTCCAGAAAACCGTAACAGTCAACGGGGTGAATGTTCCGGGCCACGACCCCATCCAGATCCTTTCCCTCAAACCGAAAAATGTGTTAATAACCCCGGTTGAAAACGGTCGATAACTGAAACGGGGAACCCCCTCACCAGTTGCAGAGGTCAAAAAACTTCCAACTCTTTTCACAACAGCGATATGACTGATACGACACGAAAACTTTTTGGAACTGACGGTGTTCGCGGAGTGGCCAACATTCATCCCATGACAACGGAAATTGCCATGCAGATCGGCCGTGCCATCGCATTCCTGGTCAAAGACCGTACCAAGGGTCATCACATTGTCATTGGTAAGGATACCCGCCTTTCAGGCTACATGATTGAAAATGCACTTGCTGCCGGGATCTGCTCAATGGGCGTCAATGTCCAGATCTTAGGTCCCATGCCCACTCCCGGCATAGCGTTTATCACCACTTCCATGCGGGCTGATGCCGGAGTCGTCATTTCCGCCTCTCATAATCCTTTTCAGGATAACGGTATAAAAATCTTTTTCCGGGATGGCTTCAAACTGCCCGACGCCAAGGAAACGGAAATCGAGGAGCTGATATTTTCACAGAAAATGGAAGCACTTCGGCCGGTTGCCGATGAAGTGGGCAAGGCTTCACGTATTGATGATTCCAACGGGCGATATATCGTCTTTCTCAAGAATACATTCCCCAGGAAATATACCCTTGATGATTTTCACATCGTCCTTGATTGCGCCCATGGCGCAACGTATAAAGTTGCCCCGCACGTCTTTACCGAACTCGGCGCCAGGGTAACGGCCATCGGAATAGATCCGGACGGAAAAAACATCAACCGGGACTGCGGCGCCCTGCACCCTGAAAAAATCGCCGCAAAGGTCAGGGAGGTTGGCGCGGATCTCGGTCTTGCCCTTGACGGCGACGGCGACCGGCTCATCGTCTGTGATGAAAACGGGGCCATAGTTGACGGAGATCATATCATGGCCATCTGTGCCAGGGACCTTCTTGCAGGCCGCAGGCTCAGGAAAAAAACCCTGGTGGCGACAATCATGAGCAACATGGGTCTTGAAGAGGCCATGAAAAACATGGGCGGCCGGATGGTCCGCACCCAGGTGGGAGACCGTTACGTTGTCGAGACCATGCGCAGCAGAGGATACAACTTTGGCGGTGAGCAGTCAGGCCATCTTGTTTTCCTTGATCACAACACCACAGGAGACGGGATACTTGCCGCCCTGCAGCTCCTTTCCGTGATGATCAAAAAGAAAAAGCCCCTGTCTGAACTAGCCGGCATCATGACAACCTACCCGCAGGTTCTTGAAAATGTCCGCATATCCTCCAAAATACCACCTGCCCGAATTCAGGGGCTTCCCGAAGCGCTGGCAGAGGCTGAAAATCAGCTTGGAGACCGGGGCAGAATCCTGGTGCGCGCCTCCGGCACAGAACCGGTCATACGGGTCATGGTCGAGGGAGAGGATGAAAAGGAGATATCATCCATTGCCCTTGAACTCAGTGATGTCATCCGGCACGCCGACAGGTGCTGAAGCAGGTTTACGCTTCAAGGTTCAAGGTGCAGGGTCCTTCAGTTCTGCATGGAAGCCCTGAACCGTAAACCTTCAACCGTCAGTACAAATGTCCGCCGGTACTGGACATGGTCAGGCTTCCGTCCTTGACCCCTCTGAGGGCGATGAGCCCCTGGGCCAGTTCCTGCACCTCAAAGGCCTTTCCCTTGACAATCGTTACCTCGAGACAGTTGTCATGGTCCATGTGCACATGAGTTGAAGAGGTAATAATATTATAAAACCGATGCTGCAGTTCGGTTACTCTCTCCTGAAGCTGCGGCCTGTGGTGATCATACACGAGGGTAACCACTCCCACGACCTGGCTGTTGCGTTCCCATTCCTCCCTGACAAGGCTTTTTCGAATAAGATCCCGGACAGCCTCTGAACGGTTGCTGTACTTCTGCTGCCGGATGTAGTCGTCAAATTTTTCCAGCAGATCCTCTTCAAGTGAAATCGAAAATCGCTTCAGCATATTGCCCCCCAATTACTTTTCAATCTCATCAAGCAGGGCGACAAGCTTCCCGGCTTCCTGCTGGAGAGAAGGAGGTACCGTGGAGTCTTTTTTTGCCCTGGCCAGGTATCCCCTGGCGAATTCAAGCTTTCCCTCATACAGGTAATACTTGCCGAGATAAAAGTTGCTCACACCGGTTTTCTTCATACCTGCCTTGATCCTGCCAAGTTCAAAATAAATCCTGGAGTATTCAGGCATAACCTTCATGACCTGGGTGTATAACCGCTCAGCCTCATCCAGTCGGCCTTTCTTCTCCTGGGCACGGGCAAGGTGGAAGGCCGCGTACATGTCAGCCGGGTCGTTCCGGAAGGCCTGTGACAACACTTCAAACCCCTTGTCGATATTTCCGGAGTCTAAATACATGATCCCCATGTCCACATCAAGAATGTTGCGGTCCGGGAAATACTTTTTCACCTCTGCCATGTTACTGAGCGCCCGGGAAAAGTTGAGTTCCTTGGCCTCCAGCAGGGCAAGTCCGTAGGTAGCCATTGCCTTCTCTTCACTGCTCCGGCTCGAGGCCAGGGATGTGGCAAAATACGCCCTGATTTTCTGCGCATCCTTGACACTCACCATGATCCTGTACTTGATCCTGAGGAAATTAAAGTTATCCGTCTTTTGAAATTTTTTCCCTGTGTTCATGTCCCGTTCATAGTCAAGCAGGGACTGCACATACTGGAGCCTGGCCTCGGGATTGGGATGGGTGAGAAGATACTGGGGAATCTGGCCGGAACGGTAGCGGGCGATACGCCGCATGGTACGGAGCATGCCCTCCATGGCCTGTGGATCCCTGTCCAGCGCGATCAGCCAGTCATAGGAAAGCCTGTCAGCCTGTTCCTCGTCCATCCTGCTGAAATGCAGGTTCGCGGCCTGGCCGGCAGCCTGGAAACCGGCAAAAAGCCCGGCCGCAAGGGAGGGGTCGCCAAGGGCGAGACTGGCCAGGGCCAGGGCGGTTGAAATGGCACTCACCTTGCCGCTCTTCGATGAACGTGTCGAGATGTGCCGGCTGACAACATGGCCGATTTCATGGGCCAGGACACTGACCAGTTCATCCTCGGTCTTCATGGTCTCGATCAGGCCGGAAAAAAAGAAAATCAGGCCGGACTGCGCGGCAAAGGCATTAAACTGATCATACGGAACAATAAAGAAATGATAGTTGAAAAACTGCGGCCCGGCCTGGGCCAGAACTTCGCTGCCCAGTTCATTGATATACTGCGATATGTCCGGGTCATCCAGAAGGCTGAACTCGGTCCTGATCTTGAAGAGGAGTTTCTGGCCGATTTCTCGCTCCTCGCCAATGGTCATGGCGGCCCCGGGGGTGGAGACCAGCAGGTTACCCAGGAGAAGGATGGAGAGTATGGTTATAAATTTATATCTGCGTGTCATAATGTAGCGTTTCCTTTTCCACTGCGTACCTCTACTCTACTTACTGATACCCAAGCAGGCAAGGCTCAACTTGCCCGCAACCTATCTTCCTGTTGCCCTTCCCGGGTCCATGCGGTAAAATTCATTTATTATGAGCGTAACCAAGCCTCTTCTGTCAATAAAAAACCTGTCGCTTGCCTTTGTTACCGACCAGAACCGGGAAGGAAAGGACAAGGTCCTCGATAACGTCAGCCTCGAGATAAACCCGTCCGGAACCCATGCCCTGGTGGGAGAGTCAGGCTCGGGAAAATCCGTGACCGCCCTTTCCGTTCTCCGCCTGCTCGAAGAAATATCCCGGGTCCGCATACAAGGTGAGATACTGTTCAACGGCCGGGATATCCTTTCCCTGCCCAAAGACAAACTGCTGAAGATCCGCGGCAACCGGATTGCCATGATATTTCAGGAGCCCATGACTTCCCTCAACCCGGTGTACACCATAGGCAGCCAGCTTGTGGAACCACTCATGCGGCACCAGGGGCTCGACAAAATCGAAGCACGGAAAGAGGCACTGTTTCTTCTTGAGCGGACCGGCATCACCCGGCCTGAATACAGGCTGAACGCCTTTCCGCACCAGTTGTCCGGCGGACAGCGCCAGCGGGTCATGATAGCAATGGCGCTTGCCTGCCGCCCTGCCCTTTTGATCGCGGATGAGCCGACCACCGCCCTTGACGTGACCATCCAGAAACAGATATTGTCGCTGATCAAGGATCTCCAGCAGGAATACAACATGGCTGTCCTGCTGATCACCCATGACCTGCCCATGGTGCGGCGGATTGCAGAAACTGTTTCCATCATGCACCAGGGAAAAATAATTGAGCAGGGTCGGACAGACACCATCTTCACCTCTCCACAGGCAGCCTATACCAGGCACCTTCTCTCCTCCCTGCCGCATGGAAAACCTGATCCGGTTGCCACTGCAAAAAATCTTATCACCATGGACGGGGTGCAGTGTGAATTTATCCTGAAACGCAGTACCGGATGGCTTTTTTCAACACGGAAAACCACGCTCAAGGCCGTGGACAATGTTTCCCTGAAGGTAAAACAGGGGGCGACCCTTGGCATTGTCGGCGAGTCAGGATCCGGGAAAAGCACCCTGGGCATGTGCCTGCTCAGACTGACACCCTGCAACGGCAAGATCCTGTACCATACCCCTGAGGGCAGGCAGGAACTGTCCACCCTGTCGAACCGCGCCATGCGCCCCCTGCGCAAAAACCTGCAGGTGGTCTTCCAGGACCCTTTCTCCTCCCTCTCACCCCGCATGTCAATTGAACAGATCGTCGGAGAGGGACTTGGTGTTCACAATATCGGCAGAAACAGAAAGCAGCGCCGCCGGATGGTCGAACAGGCCCTGGCGGAAGTTGACCTGGAGCCGGAGATGATTGACCGCTACCCGCACGAGTTCTCCGGCGGACAGCGGCAAAGGATAGCCATTGCCCGGGCCGTCATCCTCAAGCCTGAACTGCTCATCCTGGATGAACCGACAAGTGCCCTGGACATGACCATCCAGGCCCAGATAATTGAGCTGCTCAAGCGGCTGCAGAAGCGCTACAATATGACCTATATCTTTATCAGTCATGATCTCAGGGTAATCCGGTCCATTGCCACTGATGTTGCTGTGATGCAGGACGGACGCATTGTGGAGAGCGGCCCTGCGGCCGGGATATTCGAAGCCCCTCGGCACGAATACACAAAAAAGCTTTTTCAGGCCGCCTTTTTAAACACCTGACCACCCCATGTCTTCAGCAGATCTTCTCTCTTCCGAATTTCTTAAGACGGTCAGCCGGGGTCCCGGCGTATACCAGATGCTGGGCAGAAAAGAGGTTTTGTACGTAGGCAAGGCAGTCAACCTGCGAAAACGACTGTCCTCGTACAGGAGGCACCTTCAAGCCGATCATTCCAAGACAGCTGTCATGCTTGCCGGGGCCAGGCGGATTGAAACGATCCTGACGACCACGGAAAAAGAGGCCCTGATCCTTGAGGCCTCCCTGATAAAAAAACACCGCCCCCGCTACAATGTCATTCTCCGCGATGATAAAACGTATCCGCTTATCAAGGTCACAGTAACGGAAAAGTGGCCCCGGATCATCGTTACCAGAAAACGCAGCAGGGACGGTAATCGTTACTTTGGTCCATACTCTTCCACTTCTTCCATGCGGGAGACTCTCAAGCTGCTGCAGTCCATTTTTCCCCTGCACCGCTGTCCCCGTGTAAAGCCTCGGAGCAGGCCGTGCCTGAATTTCCAGTTAGGCCACTGCCTGGCGCCCTGCTGCATGCCTGTGGACGAAAAAATGTACAGTGAGCTGGTAAAGGGTGTGTTAATGGTGCTTGAGGGACGCAACCGGGAACTGATAACCGGACTGAAACGTCAAATGAAAATTGCTGCCCAGGCCCTCGATTTTGAGAGGGCCGCGGTTATACGGGACCAGGTAAAGGGCCTTGAACGCACCCTTGAGCGCCAGATCATTGTGGCGGACCATACCCGGGACCAGGATGTCTTCGGCCTGGTACGGAAAGATGCGTCCATCGGTATCGCCATCCTTTTTGTCCGCTCCGGCATGATCAGTGGGGTTCAGACCTTTTACCTGGCAGATCCCCTGGGGTCGGACAGTACCATTCTGTCCAAAACCATCCTTCAATATTACAGCTCCACCCGTCAGCCGCCTGCGGAGATTCTTGTGCCGATTACTCCGGATGACTTTTTTTTATTACAGGAAAGACTCGCTGAACTGCGTGAGACAGCTGTCACGATTCGGGTGCCGAAAAGGGGCCGGTTGATGCAGGTTATGAAAATGGCAACCCGGAATGCGAAGCAGATCTTTGCAGAACACGGCAGAAAAAAGAAATCCTGGGACACTCTTTCTGCAGCCATGCATGCAGCGCTGAAACTGGGCTGCCGTCCGGGCCGCATTGAATGTGTGGACATCTCGAATATCAGCGGCAAGCAGGCGGTTGGTTCACTGGTCTCGTTTGAAAACGGCAGAAAAAACAGGAAAGGATACCGCCATTACACCATAAAAACCGGCAATGAACCGGATGACTATGGTATGATGCGTGAGGTGCTGGACCGGAGACTGCAAAGAGGAGTGCGGGAGGATAACCTGCCGGACCTGCTGCTTCTTGACGGCGGCAAGGGGCAGCTGAACCTTGCCCTTGATGTGTTGAAAAAATACTCCCTGGAGGAGAAGATAGATCTTGTTGCCATTGCCAAGGAAAAACAGGATAAAGGTGAGAAGCTCTTCCGGCCGGGAAGAAAAAACCCGTTCATCCTTCCCCGTCACTCCCCGGTTCTGCTTTTCTGCATGCGGATCAGGGATGAGGCGCACCGGTTCGGCATTACGCATCATCGCACATTACGCCGCAA
>JAJRVA010000230.1 GCA_024277485.1 Deltaproteobacteria bacterium
GGTTTCTTTCATGACCGCAATTTTCATAGAGCCACTCCTTGTCTGTTACTCATATCTTATCCCCATGTTTTCGTGGAGGTTTCCGGCTGTGACACGAAAATATTTTCATCTCAAGCCGGATGCCCTGAAGAGTGCAGGGGACGTACGTATTTTCGAGAACATAAAAACTTGAGTCTCTTTACACGAAACCGGCAAAAAATCCTACCCTTAATCAATGTTTTTAGAAAAGATTCTTTCCAGGCAGCTCATGCTCAAGCTGTTTGCCTGGGTTGGAAATACAACCTGTCATCGACAGAGTTGTCCACACACGATGGTACAGGTCACTTTACAACTTGACAACTTGATAACTTTACAAACTTGACAACTTTACAAACTTTACAAACTTTATAAACTTTATAAACTTGACAAACTTGACAAACTTGACACCTTGACAACTATCTCATCAAGTGTTGCCGCACCAGTAATCCGTTTTCGCAGCAGACTTGCCCCGGGCAGGCCGGACAGATACCGGACCGCATGGTTTTTTATCCTGAAGAGGATCCTGTGTTCAGGCAGGTATTTTCCGGCCAGCTCAAGATGCCGCAGGAGTACAGGGAGCCTGCCGGCAAGGGTCGACGGCCGGCCTGTTTTTTGAAACACCCATGGATTGCCAAGAGCGCCCCGGCCCACCATGACGGCGTCACAGCCTGTTTCCCCCATCATGTTCAAGCCGTCCTGGTGGGAAAGGATATCCCCGTTGCCGATGACCGGCACGGAAACGCTCTGCCTGACCCGGGTGATCACGCTCCAGTCCGCCTTGCCGCTGAAACCCTGGGCCCATGTCCTGCCGTGGATGGTAACAGCCGCAGCCCCGGCCTCCTGTGCCATCACGGCAAAATCAGCGGCAACAATGGATTCGTCGTTCCAGCCGCTGCGAAATTTTACTGTTACAGGCTGGCTGGTATTGCGCCGCACTGACCGGATTATTTCTTCCGCCAGGGTAAAGTTTTTCATCAGGGCCGCCCCTGAGCCTTTTCTGGTCACCTTTCTGACCGGGCATCCCATGTTGATATCTATGATATCGACAGGACGCGTGTCAAGTATGGCTGCCGCGGCACCCATAACGTGCGGATCATGGCCGAAAATCTGGAAGGCGACAGGGCGCTCCTCCGGGACGGTTTGCAGCATTGCCAGGGTCTTTTTCTGACCGTACGCCAGGCCGTGGCAGCTTATCATCTCGGAAAAGCACAGGGCCGCGCCCTGTTCACGGCAGAGCAGGCGAAAGGCGATGTCCGTATACCCTGCCAGCGGAGCAAGGATAAAGGGGGTATCAAGTGTCAGCTGTCCAATCTTCACATCAAATACCTGCTCCTCCCGGGGGCAGATTTTCCTGTTGTTATTCTGTCTCTTTGTATTATAACGATTTTCACCTTTTGTACACTTTTGAATGGCGACATTCACCCTCATCGTGAGGACAATGATAATCCGAAATCAACGGAGCACGTTATGAGCCTGCAACTTGACATGGCAAAACCACAGCTGACCGAAGATGAACTGACAACGCTTCAGCAGATGCGCAAGCGGTGTGCCCGCCGTATTCTTTTGTCAACCACCCTGTCCGCGTCCGGGCATCCTGGCGGTTCACTGTCAGCCCTGGACATGCTGCTGGTAACCTACGGCATGATACGGCATGATCCCTCCAACCCGCGCTTTTCCGGCAGGGACAGGGTTGTCGTCAGTATCGGTCATATCTCGCCGGGCGTCTACAGCACCCTGGCCGAGTACGGTTATTTCACGGAAGATGATTTCCTGAGCGGTTTTCGGAGAACCGGATCAGGTTTTCCGGGTCACGTGGAGTTTATCGCCCCTGGTGTTGAGTGGGATACCGGCAACCTGGGCCAGGGTTTGACGGCTGCCGTGGGCATGGCCCTGTCGTTCAAGTTGAAAAAGATGGATAACCGGGTTATCTGCCTGATGGGTGACGGAGAGCATCAGAAGGGGCAGATCGTGGAGGCTATCCGTTTTGCGCATAAATACAGGCTCGACAATCTGACTGTCCTGGTGGACAGGAATCATCTCCAGATCTGCGGCAGTACGGAGGAAATCATGCCGCAGTCCATCCGCGCCCTCTACAGCGCCCATGACTGGAACGTCAAGTATCTCGAGGATGGCCATGACTGTAACGCGATTTTCAGCGCCCTGTCTGAGTCGTACCGGAACACCAGCGGGGTGCCCACGGTTATCGTGGCCAGGACAGTCATGGGGAAAGGCATTTCCTTCATGGAAAACCTGGCCAAGTACCATGGATCACCTCTGAGCCAGGATCAACTTGCTGAGGCACTTGCCGAACTGGGAGTTGAAAATGACCTGGCCCTGTGGCAGAAAAAACGTGAGGAGCCGGTCAGGACGAATACCATCATGGAGCCGCCGACGGAGTATCCTTCGGTCGTGCCGGGCGAGCCCATACTCTACGATACCGACACTCTGACAGACAATCGGTCAGGGTATGGCAATGCCCTGCTTGGTCTTGCCCAGGCAAATAATCATTCCGGCAGCGCACCACTGATTGTCGGGGTGTCCTGCGACCTGGAAGGATCGGTGAAGATGGGGGGGTTCCACAAACACAGTCCCCACGGATATTTTGAGGCCGGCATCCAGGAGCATCACGCTGCTGGACTGGCAGGGGCACTGAGCCGGGAGGGGCTGGTAACATTTTTTTCCACCTTTGGCGTGTTTGCCGTTTCCGAGGTGTACAATCAGAATCGTCTGTCTGATTTCAACCATACCAATATGAAAATAGTTGCCACCCATGTCGGCCTGGACGTGGGGGAAGACGGGCCCACGCACCAGTGTATAGATTACTTAGGGTTGATGAAAAATTATTTCCGATTCTCTGTTTTCATGCCGGCTGATCCGAACCAGACCGACCGGATAATCAGGTATGTTGCCACGCAGCCCGGTAATTTTTTCGTGGGGATGGGGCGTTCCAAAACTCCGGTGATAACAGATGAAAACGGCAGCGTCTTTTACGGGACTGATTATGTTTTCACCCCCGGCAGGGCGGACTGGCTGCGCCGGGGAAGCGATGTTACCCTGGTGTCCTATGGCGCCCTGACGCCGGCGGTGATTGAGGCCTGGAGAATCCTGCAGGAACACGGTGTGTCTGCCGGGGTGCTCAATATGGCAAGCCTGATTCCCCTTGATGTTGACAGCCTGGTGGAAGCCGCTGCAGTCGGTCCGATCCTGACGGTGGAAGATCATCACGTGGAAAGCGGATTAGGCGCTGCCACTGCGGTAGCCCTTATGGATAGAGGGGTGAGTGCTGTTTTGAAAAGACTCGGTGTGAGTCATTACGGCAGCTCAGGCAAGCCGGCTGAACTGTACGCCGCCCAGGGGCTTGATGCACTGTCGATTGCCCAGGCTGCGCGGGATATGCTGGGGTGAGGAGGTAGAAGGTGGAAGGTAGAAGGTAAAAGGCTGCCGGGAAATACTTCGCCTGACAGCCTTGGGTCTTGTGCAGCAACTGTCCAGGCACCGGATAACGGTCAACCCGGCTGGTTGATATATTTTGTTATCAAGACCGGGATGTTGTACACTCGGACACCGCGTGGCAAGCCACACTGTTACACTCAAACAGCCGGGCCTTTTGGGTCAGGATCTTTATTTCTTCTCCTTGGGATTCATATTCGCGCGGCGGATTTTGTCCAGTGTACCCAGGTAAATTCGTTCGGATATGTCTGTCAGGATCCGCTCCAGGGCCTCACGTTCATTTCCGGCCGTTAATGAGGAACCGCCTTCCGTAGAGTAAGCTTCCGTCCATGTCTCCAGGGGAACTTCCCAGAGAATTTCATCTGATTTAATGTCCTTTAGGACATATCGCACCTCCAGCACTACCTTGGATCTTGTCGATCTGGCATCAGCCCCCCAGGACACACTGTTCAGGTCAAGACTGATTACTTCTCCGGCCAGGATCAGATCTGCCTGCTCCCGGTTTTTGGTCAGGATAATGGCAGTGCTCTTCTGGAACCATCTGGAAAGCGACTGGTATATCTTGGCATCAAACCCAAGCTGACTGGTCCTGTTTTTCCAGGTGGGTATGTAGATGCTTTTCTGGGGCCCGTCATAGACATATGGGAAATAGTATCCGCAGCCGCCGGTAAAAACGGCCAGGGAAATGAAGAGTACCAGCACGGTTCTGGTTAGTCTCACCGCAAGCTCCTTGATTATGTGTTAGCCTGGAAAGGGTTTAAATGACAATATTAACAAGTTTGTTTTTTACCACAATGATTTTTTTGGGATCCTGACCGCCGGTAAATTTCACGACTCTTGCATCTGCAAGGGCCTGTCTCTGGAGAGAGGTTTCTTCAATATCAGCAGGGACTTCAAGGCGTGCGCGAACTTTGCCGTTTACCTGGACAATAACAGTTATTTCATCTTCCTTTGCCGCTGCCGGATCATGCTCCGGCCAGCCGGCATGGTCCAGGGTATTTTCACTGCCTGAGGCCTCCCAGAGTTCTTCACAGAAGTGAGGGACCATTGGAAAAAGCAGGAGCAGAGCATTTCTCAGGCACTGGTGCATGATGCCCGGGTGAATGGTTTTTTTTTCATCACCATGCAGCGTCGTGGCCAGGTTGATAAGCTCCATCACCGCGCTGATGGCCGTGTTGAAGTGAAAATTATTTTCAATGTTGTCTGTTACCCGCTTGATGGTCTGGTGTGTTTTCCGGTGCAGAAGCCGGTCAGCGTCAGTGAGGCTGTCAGGAGGCGGGACGGTTTCAGTTGAAAAACAGTCCAGGTTG
This sequence comes from Deltaproteobacteria bacterium, assembly GCA_024277485.1. Next base: position 4,779 of record JAJRVA010000230.1, read on the forward strand.
CCCGTAACCAGCCGGTAAACCTTGTTCAGGAATCGTGATGCACCGTCAACCCCCTGGGAGTTCCACTCAAGATCTCTCTGTGGTGGGGCGGCAAACAGGGAAAAAAGGCGGACAGTGTCAGCACCGTACTTTTCTATCAGGTCGCTGGGGTCAACCACGTTGCCCTTGGACTTGGACATCTTGGCGCCGTCCTTGATAACCATGCCCTGGGTCAGGAGATTGCGAAAAGGTTCGTCAATATCAAGGTAACCCAGATCACGCAGAACCCTGGTGAAAAAA
>JAJRVA010000231.1 GCA_024277485.1 Deltaproteobacteria bacterium
CAACGGAGGCTGGACAGAAAGCTTGATGAGGTTGAAAAGGAAAAGGGAGCTCTTGAAAAAAGGGAGAGTAAACTCAGCTTCCGGGAAAAAAACTGTGCCAAGCGTGAACAGGCCCAGGCTGCACGCGAAAAAGAAATAGATGCCCTGATAGACAAGCAGCGCTATAAACTTGAGACTATTGCGGGCATAGGCCGCGACGAAGCCAAGAAGCTGTTAATGGAATCCATTGAGAGCGAAGCGCGTATGGATGCGGCAAAACGGCTGGCAAAAATAGAAAATGAAATGAAGATGGCTGCCGACCGCAAGGGGAAAAATATCCTGGCGCTGGCCATTGCGCGTTACGCTGGAGACTACGTGGCCGACAAGACGGTTTCCATGGTCCCCCTGCCGAACGAAGAAATGAAGGGCAGGATCATTGGCAGGGAAGGGCGGAATATCAGGGCGATTGAGGCTGCCACCGGGATAGATATTATTATCGACGATACCCCTGAGGCGGTCATCCTGTCAGGGTTTAATCCCATTCGCCGTGAAATCGCCCGCCAGGCACTGGAACAGCTCATTTCAGACGGCCGTATCCATCCGGCCCGTATCGAGGAGGTGGTGGCCAAGGTAACTAAGGAGATAGAGGTGGGTATCCGTGAAGCGGGTGAGCAGGCGACCTTTGATGTCGGCGCCCACGGCATGCATGTCGAGCTGATAAACCTGATAGGCCGCTTGAAATACAGGACCAGCTATGGTCAGAATATTCTGCAGCATTCTCTTGAGGTGGCCTTCCTGTGCGGGGTGATGGCGGCGGAACTCGGCCTGGATGTGAAGAAAGCCAAGCGGACCGGTCTGCTGCATGATATCGGCAAGGCGGTGGATCATGAGATCGAGGGGTCCCATGCCATCATCGGTCGTGATCTTGCCAGAAAGTATAATGAAGGTGATGATATCGTGTACGCAATCGGGGCTCACCATGAGGACCAGCCGCCCAAGAGCGTTCTTGATATTCTGGTCCAGTCGGCCGATGCCCTTTCCGGGGCCCGCCCTGGGGCCCGGAAAGAGATGCTCCAGAGTTATGTCAAGCGTCTCGAGGATCTGGAGGATATTGCCAACACTTTCAAGGGGGTTGAGAGGTCCTACGCTATCCAGGCGGGACGGGACCTTCGCATCATCGTGGACAGCCAGAAAATAAAGGATGACGAGGCCCTGCTGATGAGCCAGGATATTGCAAAGAAAATTGAAGAACAGCTGACCTATCCGGGGCAGATAAGGGTAACGGTTATCAGGGAGACACGGGCCGTAGAGTACGCAAAATAGGAGATGGAGATGAAATCTGTAGAAGAACAGATAGCACTCATTGAGCGCGGTGCAGTTGATCTGATTTCCCGCGAAGACCTGCACAGGAAGCTGACCCGTTCCGTGGAAACGGGTGAGCCCCTGAAAGTCAAAGCCGGTTTCGACCCGACCGCGCCCGATCTTCACCTGGGGCATACAGTTCTTTTGCAAAAATTACGTCATTTTCAGCTGCTGGGGCACCAGATCTACTTTCTGATAGGTGATTTCACCGGGTTGATCGGGGATCCAACCGGAAAATCCGACACCCGGCCACGTCTGACCCGGGAAGATGTGGAAAGAAATGCGGAAACCTACAAAGAGCAGGTTTTTCAAATTCTTGATCCGAAACAGACAAAGGTGGTATTTAATTCGGCCTGGCTTGGTGAACTCAGCTCCTATGAAATGATCAGGCTGGCTTCTGAACTGACGGTTGCCAGGATGCTTGAGCGGGAGGATTTCAAGCAGCGGTTTGATAACGGCCGGCCTATTTCCATCCATGAGTTCCTCTACCCGTTAATCCAGGGTTATGACTCTGTGGTCCTTGAAGCGGATGTTGAACTTGGCGGGACCGATCAGTTGTTTAATCTGTTGATGGGCAGGGATCTTCAGAGAAGCCGTGGACAGGAGCCGCAGGTTGTTCTTACCATGCCCCTGCTTGAGGGGCTTGACGGGGTGAACAAGATGAGCAAGTCGCTCGGTAACTATATCGGTATGACAGAGTCGCCCGACAATATTTTCGGTAAAGTGATGTCGGTTTCAGATGAACTGATGTTTCGCTACTATGAGCTGCTTTCCGACCTGACAGTTGACGAGATAGCAGCGTTAAGGAAAGATCTGGAAAAGGGTGATGTTCACCCGAAAGATGTGAAGAAAAAGCTGGCCCGGGAAATGACAGCACGTTTTTACGATGAAGATGCGGCGGAAAAGGCTGAACAAAACTTTGAACAGGTCTTTAAACGGCATGAATTGCCGGATGATATTCCCGAGCATAAGGTGAAGGCTGACGGAGAGCCGATCTGGCTGCCCAGGCTTTTACTCGAAGCAGGTCTTGTAAGCTCAACATCAGACGGCCGCAGGATGATCAAGCAGAATGCGGTCTCGGTCGAAGGTGAAAAGGTAAGGGATGTTGATGCTGTTGTCCCCGCGCAGGGACAGATGGTGCTCAAAGTGGGCAAGAGGCGTTTTTGCCGGGTTGTTTTTGTTTAAGGGTATACGTCAAACACCCGATCAGGTTCAGAGAAAAGAGACAAACGCCCGGAGGATAAAAAAGTAAAGATCCGGGCTCAAATTAATCCGATTTTAATAACAGAATAAAAAAAGCGGCTGCCACCGGCAGCCGCTTTTTTTGTCCCTGGCAAAAAAATTACTGGACCGTTACTGTTTTTTCTGATTTCCGGCAGTCCGGACAGATTCCCGTGAATTCAACATGATGCCCGACAACCTGGTATGAAGTGCTTTCTGCTGCCGCCTTCACCAGGTCTTCCATGACCGGGGTGTCAATATCATCAACCCTGCCGCATCCGGTACAGCGGATATGATAATGCGTGTCAGTTGTCGCATCAAAACGTTTCTGTGTTCCCCCGACTTCAAGCTTGAGGATCATGCCGTTATCAGCCATCAGCTCAAGGTTGCGATACACAGTGCCGAGCCCGATACGCGGCAGGCGCTGCCGTACCATGTCATACAGTTCGCTGGCCGTCGGATGCGTTTTGACCTTGGACAGTTCTTCAAGGATAATTTGACGCTGCGCTGTGAGCCTCATCATGTTAGGCATGTTTTTCATTTTTTCACTATTTGTTTTTGGTTAATATGAATGAGATTTTCCCTGGAGATTAAAAATCATTCCTATTTGGATTTTAAAAAAATCCTCTGGTTTGTCAAGTTATAATAAAATAATTTTAATCATTTTTTATCTTCAGGGCAACAGAAAGTATTTCTGCCCCCAACTGTTCCATCAGTGAAGCGGCGGGTTAAAGTAGCCGAACCGCAGACGGTGAAAGAGTTTTTTCAACCGGGTCAGCCAGTTTCTGAGACCCATGGGCGGGGTTTCAGGCTGATGCCTGACCGTCTGCAGGTAAAGCTCCGGGTCAAGGTTCAGGTTGCGCAGTTGGATCAGGTCAGGGCGGCAGGATTCAATGAGTTCACACA
>JAJRVA010000232.1 GCA_024277485.1 Deltaproteobacteria bacterium
CGTTATTTTCGGCCAGGACGAAGCCATCAGCAGCGTTGTCCAGTCCGTCAAACGCTCCCGGGCAGGACTTGGCAACCCGCAGTCCCCGACAGGATCTTTTCTTTTTGCCGGCCCGACAGGTGTCGGTAAGACAGAGGTTGCCCGGCAACTGGCAGCTCTTCTCACTGTTAATTTTGAACGTTTTGATATGAGCGAATACATGGAGAAACATGCCGTGGCCAGGCTCATCGGAGCACCTCCAGGGTATATCGGCTTTGAACAGGGCGGCTTGCTGACGGATGCCATCCGGAAACATCCCTATTCCGTTCTGCTGCTTGATGAAATAGAAAAAGCCCATCCTGATGTCTTCTCCATTCTTCTGCAGGTTATGGATCATTCCACCCTGACGGACAATTCCGGTCGCCGGGCGGATTTCCGCAACGTGATTATCATCATGACGACGAATGCCGGGGCAAGAGAAATGACTGAGAACATTATCGGCTTTTTAGGCGACTCCGGCGGCAAGGAGCAAAAGGCCATCAAAAATCTCTTTTCACCCGAATTCAGGAACAGGCTTGACGGGATCATCACCTTCCAGTCTCTGGATTCCGAAACAGTGGAAAAAGTTGTCGACAAGATGGTCGCTGAACTCCAGACTCAACTGGCTGACAAGAAAATAACCATCACCCTGACCCCTGCCGCCCGGAGCTGGCTGGCAAAAGAAGGTTATGACCCAGGTTACGGGGCACGACCTCTGAGGCGCCTGATCATGAAGGAGATTGGCGACAGGTTGACGGATGAGATCCTTTTCGGCCGTCTGACCAGGGGGGGCAAAGTGCAAATCGGACATAAAAACGGCAAAATGACATTTATTCTTCCGGACTGACCAGCGTATTCCCGCAAACCCTCCCGCTGTGGCACCATTTTCATGGTACAATTTTTTTAACTTTCTTGGTGTGATGTGTTGACATCACACCATAAATGCGATAAAAAAATTTAAGTATCTTTTTTTACGCAATTCGGTAGAGCTGTTTTTTCTCGAAACAGCCTTGCCGATAGAAAAAATATCATGAAACAATGAGGAGGAAGAGAGAATGGTCAAAAAATTTTCCATGCTTGCCCTGGCAGGTCTTATTGCCTTACCCGGTATAGCAGCTGCCAGTGCAGGCAAGGCCCCAACAGACCTGAACCAGAAAATTGAGGAACTGGCCCGTCAGCTTGACGAACTCAAGGCTCAGCTTGCCCAGCAGAATGAGGCGCTTACTCAGGTTGGCGGCCAGGTTGAGGACATGGACGAGATGCTTGCTGACAAGTCTGAAGCCTGGGATCTGGCGGCCCGTTTTCAATGGTCGGGTGACTTCAGATCAGCCCTGGTGGGCATGAGCTCCTCCACCGTAAGACAGTACTCTGTCTGGGACGTGGCCAGAGGGTTTAACCTGGCCCTTGGTGCTCCACAGTCGCAGGGCGGCTTCGGCTTCCCTGGACCCTACCCCATTGAGTACGTCAAGATGGCTGTCAAAGGCTTCCAGCAGTATACCCCGCAGCAGCGTGCCGGTCTGTTCCAGCAGATGGGCTTTGTTCCGGTGGAAAGTTACGATGTTGACAATGACACCCTGATGACCAACCGGCTGCGATTGAACATAAATGTCAAGGCAACCGAGAACATGGCCTTCAAGGGCCGCCTGGCCATGTACAAAACATGGGGTATGGAATCCAACCCATCCGCCACTATGGGCAGCCCCTTCACCTTGAACAGCTTCGACTGGGACGGCAATTCCACCCGCCAGCCTTTTGGTAATGCCCTGCGCGTTGACCGTGCTATTTTTAACTGGACAAGTATCGGCGGCCAGCCCATCTGGCTTTCCATTGGTCGGCGACCGACAACAGACGGCCCACCGGCACATATTCGTCAGGGTTTGCCAAGAATGGCCTCCCCCACCGCCTTTATGGATTACGCCTTTGACGGGGCCACCCTCGGATATGCTTACCAGTGGGGTGACGGTGAAATGGGAACAGGTCGAATTCGTTTCTGTTACGGACGCGGCTTTGAGGACGGCCTGAGCACCAACCAGCTGAATGACATGGATTTTGCCGGCTTCAACTGGGATGTCCTGAAAAAAGGAAACCGGTTCCTGAATATCCAGGTTTTTGAGGCCTTCAACCTGGTCAATACCCCTGACGGCATCAACTATCCGAATCCACTTGAACTGGCAGGAATTACCGCCGGCGACGGTATCCTTGACAAGGCACAACTTGGTAACATCTATCACTCATCTGGTGTCTACATCGACAAGATCGGCGATTTCAACTGGTTTATCGCTGGTGCGTGGAGTCGTACCAACCCCTCCGGATATGACGAAGCCGGAAACAGCCTGCTCACCTCCTGGTGGGATCCCCTGGAAGATCAGGACGGCTTTTCAATCTATGCCGGTGTCAGGTATGACTTAAATGACATACGTCTGAAACTCGGCTTGGAGTACAACTGGGGATCCGAGTACTGGATTGCCATGACCCCGGCTGAAGACTATCTGTATGCATCCAAGCTTGCCAC
>JAJRVA010000233.1 GCA_024277485.1 Deltaproteobacteria bacterium
GGAATATCAAGAGTAAGATCTCGCAGCGCTGCGATACGTCCCTTATCATGGCTCCTGCTCACATTTTTGAGTGAAATCAAAAAATTTGCCCGTTAAAAGTTACATACTACATGATTCCTGAGCCCAATTTTACTGAAACAAAAAAACTTCAAAAGATGCGTAGACGCTGACCGGATTATTCGCCAGCCCTTTTCATCGAACTTCTCAATATCTCGGAGACAGGTCGGGCCGGTTCATCTTCTACAAGAATGATATGACAGGCGTCGCAGTCCTGGGTGATCTTCTCTCCCGTATCTGACTCAAGCTCGTCATTATGACAGCGGAAACAGCCGCTGTCTCCCCTGTGGCTGGTAAAACTCATGTAGGTGTTCCAGTCGATATTCATATTTGGAAATACATTTTCAACGTATGCCTGCTGCACTCCGATTACCGCCTGTTTCAGCAGGTCCTCCTTTTCGGCCACAATCTTCGGATACTCAGCCCGGTACCAGTCCATGAGCTCTTTGGCAATCCCCCGCCTGGCAACGTCCTGTGAGGCGTATTTTCTTGTTATTGCCGCGACACCCTGCCTTTTGATAAAGGGAATTTCCTGCGGAATCACACCATTGACGATCTTCTGGTCCACCGCGGCTTCAGGGCTGAGAAAGACATGAGTCGGCCGGTTATGGCAATCCATGCAGTCCATGACCCGCTCCTGCAGTTCTCCTCCGCCTGTTTTCCCAAAGTCGCCTTTTCGGCGGTAAACAGTCGTTTTTCCGTCTTGACCGGTGAGGCTGACCTGGTACATCTCCCGCCGGTCTTCCGATGCGATATATGTAACCCTGTTATTCTCTGAAATATGCCAGTGAATATCGTGCGCCTCCCTGCCGCTGATATCGCCGGAACCGATCTTCATCACCATGACTGTCTGGACATGGGTGTTGCTTTCATCCGGCAGAAACTTGTCGTCAAAGTACAGCTTGTCGCCATGAAACACTTCGGGACGATGGCACCCTTCGCATGTTTGCCGCTCCGGTCTCAATGCCTCGATTGGGGTCTTTATCGGCCGACGGTACGAGTCAAAGGTCACGGCAAGGAGCTGTCTGGCGCCTGAGAATTTGGATTTGGTGAACCATTCGGAACTCGCGCCGATATGACACTTCACGCAGGACACCTGTGAATGGGCCGAGTTTCTGTACGTCACGTATTCAGGCTCCATGACCGTATGGCAGAACTGCCCGCAGAATTCCACCGTGTCGGTATAGTGAAAGCCTGTATAGGTCACGATGCCCACCACGATAATGGTCACGAAGGTGGTGACCGAGGTGATCAGCATCAGCCTGCGTATCCGGGTGAACCTGCCGGGTCTGCTCAGCTCCTCCTCGATATATTCGACAGTCAGCTGCCCCAGATCCTCGTCTTTGGCGAAGAACAGGGTCCCGCCGATGACAAGCAGGACACCGATGACAAAGATGGGTCCCATGATCACATAGATCAGAAAGCCGAAATAGGGGTTCTGGACAACCCCCTGCATATCCAGCAGAATGGAAACAAGCAGGACCGGAAGCAGGACGGTGACAATGATCCCGCCAACGAGGGAAATTTTGCTGCGCGAAAAAAAATTAATAGTGTTTTTTAATATTTTTGAAGAAATCCGTGCCAATGTTCAACCCCTTGAATTCAGAATTCCGCATGGTGAAGCCGGTCCAGGTACCTGTCTCCGGTGCAGGCACCCCTCACTCCTCACTCTTTAACTCCTCTTCTCTCCGCTTTGCCGTGCAGTCGTAAATTATCGCCATTTCTTCCTTGTCCAGTGTCTCGTTGACAAGAAGCATATCCGCCAGGTAGTATAAAAAATCGATTTCCCGGGTTAAAATCCGCTTGGCATTGTCGTAACACTCGGAGATTATTTTTTTTATTTCCTGGTCAATTATACGGAAGGTCTCTTCACTGTAGTGTCCGCTTGCCACCTGTTCCCCTAAAAACCCTCCGGCATCACCGGCATAGGACATGGGACCGATCTCCCTGTCCATGCCCCACTTACAGACCATGTTGGTCGCGATCTCCGCTGCCTGCTGAAAATCATCCTCAGCGCCGGTTGTCTGCTGGTTCAAGGCGATTTCTTCCGCGACCCGTCCTCCCAGAAGGATGGTAATACGGGTTATCAGGTAATCCCTGGGATAGGCATGACGATCCTGCATGGGAAGCTGCTGGGTATGTCCCAGGGCCCTGCCCCGGGGAATAATGGTAATTTTGTGCAGCGGGTCCGCCTCGGGCAGAAACTGGGTCAGGATAGCGTGGCCCGCCTCGTGGAAGGCCATTGTCTGGCGGTCCTGGTCGCTGATCACCATCCCCTTCCGTTCAATGCCCATGAGTATCCTGTCCTTGGCCACGTCAAAATCCTGGCTGTTGATACTTTTCTTGGCGGTCCGACCGGCTATGATCGCCGCCTCGTTGACCAGGCTCGCCAGTTCAGCCCCGGTAAAACCGGGAGTGCTGCGGGCAACATTTTCCAGGTCCACATCCTCGGCAAGGGGCATGTTGCGGGCATGCACCCTGAGGATCTGCAGACGGCCCTTGACGTCGGGCGGCAGGATGTTGATCTGGCGGTCAAAGCGGCCCGGTCTGCGCAGGGCCGGGTCAAGGATGTCCGGCCGGTTGGTTGCCGCCAGGATAATAATGGTCTCGTCTGTTGCAAAACCATCCATCTCGACAAGCAGGGCATTCAGGGTCTGCCCCCTTTCATCCTGTCCGGCCGAATCACCTCCGGCACCCCGATGGCCGCCGACAGCGTCGATCTCGTCGATAAAGACAATACAGGGAGCGTTCTTCTTGGCCTCGCGAAACAGGTCCCGGACCCGGGAGGCGCCCACGCCGACGAACATCTCAACAAAGTCTGAACCGCTTATGCTGAAAAAAGGTACTCCCGCCTCACCGGCCACGGCCTTGGCCAGCAGCGTTTTTCCGGTGCCGGGCGGCCCCTGGAAGAGGATGCCGCGGGGAATGACCGCGCCGAGCTTGCTGTATTTTTTGGGTTTCTGGAGAAAATCTATGATCTCGACAAGCTCCTCTTTTGCCTCCGGCACACCCGCAACATCCCGAAACGTACATTTCGTCGTTGTCGGAGCAAAGGTATACTCCTTATCTGAATCCGTATCCTTTTCCGCTTCCTTCCTGACCTGTTTACTGGCCAGAAAATACCAGGCTAACATGATAAGCAGGACAGGAATGACGACGCTCAGCAGGTTCCAGACAGGGGCAGGACGATCGTTCTCACCATGGACAATGACATTTTTCTTGAGCAGCCTGGGAAGCAGGTCCGGAATATCAGGGGAATAGGTAATGAACTCCCGGCCAAAGGTGTCGACCATCTTTATGTTGCCGCCCTTGAATCGTACCTCTGCTATTTCATTGTTTTCAAGACTGGTAAGAAATTCATTATAACTGATGGAGGGATGCTTGTGTTCCATGTTCCAGAACAGCATGATAATACCGCCAAGGATAGCGGCAAGAACCAGGATGTACAAACTGCGGATAAAAGCAATCACACGTCACCTGTAAAAACAGTCATGCAGGCAAGGGACAAGACTCCTTCTCCCCTCTCCCTTCAGCCCGGCAGACACATACGTTGAGTACTCGTATATTTCTTTTCATTACATCAGGTTAATACAAGTCGAAAAGTTGCGTTATATATATACTGCCCGTTGCGGAAAAACCTGTCAAGTTTATAACACTCAGGAACCCGGCAGGGAAGCGGTAACAACAGCATTCTCCAGCCGGGTTCCTTCCTCAAGACAGGCCCCGTCCCAGACAACGCAGTTTTTTAAGGACACATTGCGGCCAAGTACTGCATTGCCGATTGATCCCCAGCCGCAAAGCTCCGCATTACCTGCCAGGTCGGCATCAGGACTCACCAGCCATTTTCCCTGCATGTCAAGCAGCGGAAAAACATCTCCCAGCTTTCCTGACAGCAGCTCCCCATGCAGCTGCAGGTAATCTTCCGGGGTTCCGATATCTCTCCAGTAGCTTCCGTCAATCCGTGCATACCCGATTTTCACGCCAGACCCGGCAAGATGTTCATACAGGTCTATGATATGATAAAATCGTCCATGAGGTATCTCCTGCAGAACATCCGGCTCTACGACGTGGATACCCGAAAAAGCAAGCAGGTACTTTGCAGGAACATCCTGACAGGGCCGAAAGGAAACTATCCGATCATCCATAACATGGACGGAATTAAAACGGCAATAATCATGCATTGCCAAGGTAACCCTGTTTCCGGACCTGATATGACGCTCGTACAGTTCCCTTAAATCAACAGCATGAAAGATATCCCCGTTCATGACCAGAACCGGTTCTCCCGAAAATTCGTCCAGGGCCTGGCGGAGACTGCCGCCGGTACCCCGGATTTCCGGTTCATCCTGAAAAATGACGCTGTCCATGGGCTTCACGATCTGTTCAACGAGGTGCCCTAAATGATGCCCGTTGACAATGGTCCTGGTACACCCCGCCTGTTTGAGCATATCCAGCAGGATAAGAAGCAGTGGACGGTTCAGGACGGGAAAAAGCGGCTTGGGACGAAGGAGCGTATACGGGCGCAGACGGGTTCCAAGTCCTGCGGCACGAAGCATTGACTGCATGGCTCTGAAATTTCCGGTAACCGAAACCTGGAAAATCTTTA